>JAFGJA010000454.1 GCA_016929355.1 Anaerolineae bacterium
CGGAATTTCAGTTCTCGCTGCTGCAATGCCGCCCCTTGCGCCAGCACGAAGCCGAGATGATCCGCCCCATCCCCAAAAATGTGCAGGACACAGATAAAATTTTCACCGCGAATAAGCAGGTCCCCGAAGGCGTCGTCGAGCGCATCCGGTATATCGTCTACGTGCGGCCCGACGCCTATCACGCGCTGGCAGACGTGCAGCAGCGTCACGAGATCGGGCGTGTGGTGGGGCGCATGAATGAGCGGCTCAAGGATGAGGAATTCATCCTCATGGGGCCGGGGCGCTGGGGCACATCGGATATTAACCTGGGCGTCAAAGTGAGCTATGCCGACATTTACAACACACGCGCCCTGATCGAGATCGCGTATTCGAACGACAGTGGCAATCCTGAGATGGCGTATGGCACGCACTTTTTCCAGGATTTGGTCGAAGCGGAGATTTTCCCGTTGGCGCTGTTCCCTGATGATGCGGATACCTGTTATGCGTGGTCGTTCTTTGATGATGCGCCGAACATGCTCGCCGACCTGCGCCCCGAAGACGCGGATTGGGCGCACGTCGTCACCGTGATCGATGTGGCGGCGTATACGGGCGGGCGCTTGCTGGAACTGGTCATGGATGCGGACGCGGATCAGGCGTTGGGGTATTTGAAGCGGTATTAACCTCACCCCCAATCGCGCGGAAAGGGATAATCAGGTCAGCATCGTTTTCACCGCCTGCCCCACCGCGAAGAAATCCGGCAAATCATCCTGCCAGAAGGTCGGCACATGGATCGCCAGCCGGGGCAACTTTGGCGTGTGATACTCGCCGTGTTCGTCCGGCTGCGCCGCGCGATACGTACCGGATTCATTCAACTGGTAAAAACGGCATTCGCGGCTTTTTCGTATTCCTCAAATTTCGTGCCATGATCGCGCCCCTACTTTCCGGCGACACGACCTCAAGTTACCCCATGAAATCCGTAAATTCCACCGGGCGCTACGCGAAGAAATGGTTTGCCTTTTTTAACACTCGGCACGCCACCCGCGCCAGCCTACAAACTTTGTGCTATACTGTTTGAAGATGATTGCGGGAGACTTAATGAAACCGCAAACCAACATAAATTTATCGTGCTGGCATTAATGGTTCTCGCATGATTCATGGAGCAAACATCGCTGGGGGTTATAGTATTGGGTACGGGGTACTATGGTTCAACAAAATGAAGCGATCTGGTTAGGCGCGAGCAGCACCCTCTTGGATGCGTTGTGGTCGGATGTGACGGTCTACCATGTGCAAAATGTGCGCGGCGTACAGCGCGCGCTGCAACATGGGCTGGCCGCGTGTTTGGTATTGGATGTCGATTTACCCGATCCTGAGATCGAAGATTTGCTGGTATTCATCCAGCACGATCTGCCGCATGTCGGGATTCTCGCCCTGATGGATGCGCCGCTTGCCGATGAAGATGCCAGCGCGTATACCGCCATTAACCGTTTTGTCAGCCGCGAAGTTGAACCGGCGCGCTTGCTCGCCATCCTGCGTGAAGTGACCTCACAGGCCGAATGGGATTTGACCTCCAACGACTATCCCGCCCTGCGGGATCGCGCCCGCCAGCTTGAAGGATTGCTGCAAGGCACACTGGCGATGGCGCAGCCCTCCGATGATGTCTTGGGCAATCTGCGCGAAGTGGCGCGCGTGGCGATGGATGCCGATGGCCTCGTGGTGTTGATGGCGAATGAAGATTACACCAACCTCTCGGACATGCTGAATCTGGGCGTGCCGGGGCGCTACCTGACTATATGCCGCCAACATTTTCGCTCCCTGCCCGATGCCGAACGCATGATGTATCTGGGTGATGAAGTGCTGCTGCGCGCGCGCGAACCCGATACCCCGGCCCATTCCACCCGCGAACGCGAAGCCGATGCGTTGGGCGCATGGTCGTATATGCGTTTCCCCATCGCCGCCGAACAACGCCTGATCGGATTCGTGAGTCTGTATTCAGAAAAACCGGGCCGGTTCAACGGCGCACATCTGCAATTAGGGCGCTTATTCGCCGCGCAGATCGCAACCGCCGTGCAAAATTGGCGCTTCTTTCTGCGCCTGAATCGCGCCGAACAGTACCAGCGCGCGGTGAGCGATGTTGCGCGGTTGTTGGCGGAAAATCTCGAATTGGACGAGGTGCTCAATTACATCGTCAAAGAAGCCGTGCAATTGGTTGACGGCAGCGCGGGGAATGTCTCGCTGGTGCAGCCGGATCGCAGCTTAACGGTTGGGGCAACCTATGGCGAGTCGGTGCATTGGGTCGCCCAACGAGTCGCGGCAGGCGTGGGCCAATCCGGGATGATCGCGCTCACTGGGCGGGCGAGCGTTGTCAAAGATTATGCCAACTGGGGCCAGGCCAATCCCGAATTGCAGGCCTCATTCCCCCCGAACACCCTCCTGTTCGGCGTGCCGCTCAGTTACCGGAATCTGGTGTTGGGCGTGCTGCAAGTCACCCGTTCCCAAAATGTACCCGGCGATCCCGATGAAGCGCTGGATGCGTTAATGCTGCTGGCTCCCTCGGCGGCAACGGCCATTGCTAAGGCGCAGTTGCACGAAACGATCCAGCAAGAGCGCCGCCAATTGCAAGCCGTGTTGGATCACACTCCGGCGGCAGTGGTGACGTGTGACGCGCGCGGACGCATCCAGTTGATCAATCCGGCGGCAGCGCGGATCGCACGGCTGCTCGGTTTTGAACCCAAAAAATTGGCAGACCGGTCTATCCACGATTTAGCGGGCCAGCTTATGCCGGTCGACGCGGAGCGCCTGACCGAAGTCCCGCGCGCGATAGAAGTCATGCTGGGCGACCTGGGCGAATATGTGGTGCAGATCGCGCCCATTACCCGGCCCAATGGCGCAGTCGATGGTTACGTCAGCGTGGCGCAAGATGTCACCGAAATGCGCAAAGTGGATCGCATGAAGTCCAACCTGAACCAAATCCTCACGCACGATCTCGGCAACATGGTCATGCTGGCGCAGAATCCGTTAGCGCTGATGGACGAACCGGACTTAATGCCCGATCAGCGCGAGCAGTTGAAAAATATGCTCACCGCCAGCCTGGAACGCATGGGCGCGCTCATTCATGACGTGATGGAACTGGATATGGTCCCCTCGCTGGATGGCGATTCGGTGGCTCCGTACCGCCTGGAAGTGCTGGCCCAACAAGCCATTGAGAGCAACCAGGTTGAAGCGGCGAAAAAGCAGATCACGCTGGATTATGTCGAGGATGATTTGCCGCCCGACCTGGAAGGGCATAAGGTTTTGATCAAACAGGCGATTGAAAACCTGGTCAGCAACGCGATCAAATACACGCCAGCGGGCGGGCACGTCACGGTGCGCGTGGATCGGGCCGCCGGTGACGCGGTGCTGCACGTCATCGATAACGGCTTCGGCATCCCCGAAAACAAACTGGACAGCATCTTCCAACCCGGCGTGCGGATCAAGAACGCGCGCACCCGGTTTATTCCCGGTACGGGCCTGGGCCTGAATCTCGTGAAGACGTTCGTCGAGGTGCATGGCGGGCATGTGACCGTCGCCAGCGTCGAGGATGAGGGCAGCACCTTCTCGATCTATTTGCCGGTTGAACGTGTGCTGCCGCACCAACCGGCCAGCAGTCCCATTGTGCGGATCGATCTCTCCGCGCAGATTGCCGAGCGCGAGGAATAGTCTGCGCCGGGAAGAAACGATTTACAGGTACATCGTTGTACATAAAAGTTGGAATTATGCTATAGTGCAGAAACGAGGGCGCTGGATTCGTGCGCCCCTAATTTTCAGCAAGGAGGTTTGAACATGACGAAGGACAAGAAAAAAGATAAAAAAGACGACAAGAAGAAAGATAAGAAAAAAGACAAGAAGAAAAAATAAGTCTTGAGCGCAACAATTGAATATAGATAAAACAGCCTGCCCGCGATGGGGGAGGCTGTTTGTTTTTTGAAGTGGGCCATACGGCGCAAAAAAGTGCTCCTTTTGAAAACTACCGGCTTTTCTGGTAAGTATTATGGCTGCACGACAAACACCCACCTCAGCCGTTGTCGTGTGTGTTGTGCTGATCATGCCAATATCCAATGCCCCCTGCGTACCAGACTTCCCCCTTGCAAGGATAGTCGATTGTGTGAAAAATTTGCTAAATTAACCGGCCTTAATGTCTTCTTTATGTTATATTAATTCATGAGAGCTATGCTCTGTTTACATTTTTTGCAAATCGTTGAAGAGAGAACAGGGAGTCGTATGATCAATTCCCGCGAACGCCGGTTAGCTCAGTGGCCTGATCCTGAGCAGGTAATTGACAGCCTCAAAGACGATATAAAGCTCACCTTGAGCGATATAGCGAATGAACTGCCCGATGATCTCGTGCTGCCTGCCGTGCGTGAAAAACGGGATCGCGTGCGGACGTTTACGGCGCTCAATGCGGCGCACCAACACGCACTGCGCATCCCCGACTATGATCTGATGCGGGATCGCTACGTGATCCTGAGCGATACACACAAGGGGGCGCGCAAGCGGGGCAGTGATGAATTCAAACAAAACGAGCATATCTACTGTGATGCGCTCGATTATTACCTGCGCCACGATTACCGCCTGATCCTCAACGGCGATGTTGAAGAAGGGTGGAAAGCCTCGTATGATGCGATTCTGGCGGCATACGCGGATACCGCCTATAAACGCGAGCGCGCGTTCGCGGATCGCGGTGATGAGTACTATATCCGCACCTACGGCAATCATGATGTGGATTGGGCCGATCCAACATTGGTCGAGAAGTATCTCAACCCGTTTTTTGAACGGCAGATTCAGGTGCATCCGGCAGTGATGTTGGGCGACAAAATCTTCATCACGCACGGACACCAGGGCGATTTTCAGTCGGACCGGTTGATCTGGTTGGCGCGGCGCGTGGTGCGGTATCTGTGGAATCCGTTGCAGCGTTTGTTTGCAATCCAGATGCAGCGCGCGGCGGTTAATGGCTGGATTCGGACCCGGCGCGATCAACTTCTCAGCGCGTGGGCCAAAGCGCAACATACGCTGATCATTGCGGGGCACACGCACCGCCCGATCCTGCAATTGGACGAACATCCCGGTACGGAAATCCCCACACCGGATAATCTGGAAAATCTCGATCCTGATGCGCGGCTGCATTATGTGAACGATGGCTGCTGCGTGCATAAGCGCGCGATTACGGGCGTGGAGATTGATCGCGGCGAAATCCGGCTGATCCGGTGGCAGGACCGCGCGAATAACACCCTGGCCCGGTTGACGCGCCTGGCCGAGCGTTCGATCAAACAGACTGCCGAGCGGATCGTGTTCCAGCAGAATGACCTGGGGGCATTGCTCGCGCGGTTGTAGGTTGTGATTTCACCGTAAAAGATAAAAGCTGGGGCATTGTAGGGGCGAGGCGTCGCCTCGCCCTGGGCGACCTACCGGGTCGCCCCTACAGCATAATCATCCCCGTTAATTTCTTAAAAGGCATCAAACCCTCCCCTACGAAAATCAGATCAGGATTGTGATTTATTGCAAACTATCGCGCACCTGCTGCACCATTTCCCCCGTTTCCACATACATAGTCCGGTCCACCAGATCGGGCGCGCCGTAATCCCGAATCCAGCGAATTTTCCCCTCACCATCGACCAAGACAAACGTATGGCCCGGTTCGCCGTTGCCAATCGCCCACCGCGCCACGTCGTACAGTTCCGTCACACTGCGATCCGCGTCAACGGCCATCGGGGATTGAATGCCGAGCGCTTGCTGTGCAGCGAGTTGGTCGGCGGCGGGATCAAGGGCAATGCTGATGATGTTGACATTGAGGGCTTGCCAGTCAGAGCTTTTTTCCAGATCAACGATCTGGTCGAGGCAGGGTTGTCAACCCACCGCCATGTGGAAAAAGAGCAGCACATTTTCACCCGCATAATCGGCCAGCGCAACCGTGCCACCATCCGCCGTGGGGAGCGTGAAGGCGGGCGCGTCATCACCCAGGCTGAAGCGCGTCTGATCCGCGTGGTTGACGACC
>JAFGJA010000004.1 GCA_016929355.1 Anaerolineae bacterium
GTCGCGCCGGGAATCGTCATACGTCACCGGAAACGCGACGTTTTTGGGCGGGGATGGATGCACGACATACACCGTAACCGGCACGTCATGGACCTCGACGACAGCGCGCAGATAGAGCATGGAATTCGGTATGGGCCGGATCACTTTTTCTTCGCGGATCGGGTACTTGCTCAATAACCCGACGCCATGCACCGGTAACAAAGGGTGCAGCGCTTGATAGGGATAGTGTGCCGCCAGATCGCGCGCGAATTGTTCGGCGTGAGCATCGCCCAATTCCTCAATGCCAACCAGGTCAGCATCCAATGCTTCGATGGCGCGGCTAATACGCTGCGGATCGGATGAGACTGAAATGACGTTGAATGTCGCTACCCGGATCGCGGAGTCAGGGGCCGGATTGGTATTATTTTTCGCGGCAATCCATTGATCGCCGTAGATCATCAGAAACGCGAGGATGACGGGAAGTTGGGTGGCGACCAGCACCCCCCGCCGTGATGACAACAGCCCGATCCCGGCCAGGATGACGCTGCCGAGCGCCCACCAGGGAATGAAGTTGTTGGCATAGGCGATGGAATCCCAGCGTTCGCCAACGGTGTGCCGCGCGAGGATAAACAAGGCCATGATCAACCCGTAGAGCAAAATCCCAACCTGGGCCAGATTCCACGCGGCAGTCAACAGGCGCATGGGGAGAATCGTTGTTTGTTCAGCAGTCATAAACGGAATACTCATCTAGCCAACGATAATAGAATATACACATGGGGCGTAGAATGGCATCAAAAATCGCGGAATTTTTGCCGGGAGACGTATGTCATTGGCAGGGCCTTTCGTTAGGTGTGTGTTTCCAGAATGGTTCTACGCATAAAGGCCGGTCTTCGTTGTGATTTGCTGGCGAACGTTGCCCTGTGTTAAGATGACAGCGATATATAATACGAAACGTCGCACTGAGGGTACACTTATGAGTCGTCGGGTGCTGGTTGGCTTCCTGTTTCTAAATGTGCTGGTATCGCTGGCGGTAGCGGTTTTCCTGATTAGCTATGATCGCTCACAGCGTCCCGTCGAACGCCTGGAAGGGCCGACACAGATCGTGATTCTGACGGCGACGCCTCTGCCGGGCTTGCTGCTGCAACCGGCGGAATATCAGGCCACGATTGATTCGCAGGATTTGACGATTGCTGCGTTGAGCCAGCGTCCGCCATCGGTGATCATGATCACGGCCACGCTGGAACCGGAAGAAGGCGTTGTCGTGCCAGATGTGACCGCCGTGGCAACGATTGATCCCGCGCTGCTGCCCAGTATCCCCACTGATCTCCCGCCCGGTACGCCTACCGCCACGCCGCGCGATGATGGTTGTATCCGGCATGAGGTGGTGTCCGGCGACACATTCATCGGTATCGCGCAGCAGTACGGCGTTTATCCCGGCGATATTATGCTGGCGAACGATCTGGATGAGAATCACGTCTTGCAGATCGGTGAAGAATTCATCATCCCGGTGGAAGGCTGTGACGCGCTCAATACGCCGACCCCGATCCCGGAGCCGACTAATACGCCGTTTGCTCTCACACGCGGCGCACCCACCGTCACCGCCGCGCCTACCTCAATTAATGCGCAGGTCGAAATCGTGGATGTGCGGTTCGCTGGCAATGTCAACAGCGAGGAAGTCGAGATTCGCAACCTGGGCAATGTGGTTAATTTGCAGGGCTGGCGGCTGATCAACGAACGCGGGGATGCGTTTGTCTTCCCCGAATTTCGGATGCAGCCGGGCAGCCGCGTGCGCATTTTCTCCCGCCAGGGACCGACCACGCCCGCCGCGCTCTATTGGGGTCGCGAGACTCCCGCGTGGCAGGATGGCGAATTGGTGTCTTTGTTGGATGCTACCGGCGACATCCAATCGGTGTTCCGCATTGGCGAAACCACGCCCTTGTTCCAGGAAGCGACCGAGGTCCCAAGCGAATAGGTGTCAGTTCATGTCATGGTAGCGTATTACCGGCGTTAACTGGCCTTGTTGATAGGCGGCGGTTGGTCCTCGAAAGGGTTATAGGCGGGGGAGTCGAACAGGGGGGGCAAGCCCCAGGCGGCACGGGCATGAGTGCAGCGTGCGAGGTCTTCCGGTGTGAACCGCAGTCCCTCGGCAGTCCAATCGATACCGAATTCGCGGCAGGGTGACGGGCGATTCTCATAGATCGTGCAGCGCACCGCCGATCCGATTTCGCCCAACAACGCCGCGCAGCGCGGGGGCTGCTGGTTGGTCCCTCGCATACAGCGTCGAAATGGAGTCAGGTCTTCGGTGAGATCGGGCGGGATTGTGCCGCCCTGGTCGGGATCGGCTTCGCCCCAATAAAACGAAACGCGGAAATAGGCGCAGCACGCGCCACACGTCAGGCAGGGGTTGGATGGTTCCATTGCATTTTTGCGACTCTTTCTTAAAGTCAAAACTTTATTCACCGCAAAGGCCAACCAGGGTCGGACGCGGAGAACGCAGAGAAAAAGAAGGTAAAACCAAGAGAAAGTCAGAAACAGCAAGTGTCCAGGCAATAAAAAATACCCTCAAGGCGAATCACCACGATTCCCCGGCGAGGATATTTTGTGGACTATGCGATTGGCTGGTCGTGAGATTACGAGGACTTGGTTTCCTCTTCGCCCTCTTCGCCGCGCAGACCCTTACGGAATTCGCGGATCGCCGACCCCATCTCGCCGCCGATGCGGGACACACGGCCCACGCCAAAGAGCAAAAGCATAATGACCAAAATTATCACTAGTTCGGTGGTTCCCAGGCTACCCATATAACAAGCTCCTTTGTAATATATTTACCGAATTTGATCGCTTGCGATCAGCCATGAACGATAGTTGAATAATTCCATTATACCGCGCTTGAGCCAATGGGGTTAATTAGAGAATCATTTATTTGCAGAAGGTTGCTCCGGCTTGCTACACTAGACGCACATGGATGGAGAGGGAGGCAAAACCTTGCCCGCACAAGCGCTGTATTTGAAGTGGCGACCCCAAACATTTGAAGATGTGATCGGCCAGGGGCATATTACGCGCACGCTGCGCAATGCCTTGTATCAGGGCCGTATCCGGCACGCTTATCTATTCAGTGGGCCGCGCGGCACGGGCAAAACGTCCACCGCGCGCCTACTGGCAAAGGCCGTGAACTGCGAACAAGCCGATACCGATCTGCGCCCGTGTAATGTGTGTGGACACTGCCGGGCGGTAAACGAAGGGCGTTATCTGGACCTGATCGAGATCGATGCCGCTTCGCATACCGGCGTGGATGATGTGCGCGATCTGCGCGATAAGATCGCGTTTTCACCGAGCGAGGGTCAGTATAAGGTTTATATTATTGACGAAGTGCATCGGTTTTCCGGCGCGGCGTTTGATGCGCTGCTCAAAACGCTGGAAGAACCCCCGGCTCACGCGATTTTTGTGCTGGCGACCACCGAGATCGCCAAAGTGCCCGCCACGATCAAGAGTCGCTGCCTGATGTTTGAATTCCGGCGCGTGTCGTTGGGCGAAGTGGTCGAACGGCTGGCACGGATTGCGGAAGCCGAAAATGTGTCGATTGACACGGCGGCGCTGGAATTGATCGCGCGCGAGGGCACGGGCAGCGTGCGTGACAGCATCAGTTTGCTGGACCAGTTGTTAGCCGATCCCGACGAACATATCACGCTGGCGATGGCCGAAGATATTCTCGGTACGGCGAGCGGTGAAAACGTGGTCGAATTAACGCAAGCGCTGCTGACCAGCGATGCGCCCTGGGGCCTGGATATTATCAATGCGGCGCTGGATGGTGGGGCCGATCCGCGCCAGTTTGGGCAGCAGATCATCGAGCATTTGCGGCAGGTGCTGCTGGTCAAGATGGCGGGGGATGATCTGGTCGATGCTA
>JAFGJA010000455.1 GCA_016929355.1 Anaerolineae bacterium
ACCGAACCCGGTTCAAGGGCGAGCGTACCTGTGTGGGATTGGATGCCCAGATAGGGAAGATTTTCCGAGTCGATGCCTAAAATTTGAGCGTAGTTGACGTAATTCTCGGCGAATAATTCGCCACTGCTGGGATAGGCCGCGATGGGAATTACCGCTTGCACACCGGCAATCGCCTGAAAATTCGACACGGCGGCGGCGTCAAGTTGTGGAATTTCTTCCTCCGCTATGCCGCGCTGCCGGTCTGGATACACGCGAATCTCGGTCAGGGCTTGGTTGCTACCTAATCCCGCTTCGGCGTTTTCCTGCAAGCCAATCGTCATGGAAACCAGAATGATCACGGTGGTGGTGGCGACCAATACACCCCCGGCGGTCATGATCAGCCGAGGGCGCGCGCGCAGCAGATTGCTGATCGCCAGCGAGAGCAGATCGCCCAGCATATTAGCTGCCCAAACCGAGCAGTCCGCGCAAAAGGCGGCTGATGACATCCCCTTCCGGTTCTGGCGTTGGGGTTGGTGTGGGGACGAAGACCGGAGGGGTGATCGGGTCTTCGCGCACCGGTGGCGGTGGTGGTGGCTCAACCGCCTCTGCTTCATACACAGTGATGAGTGTATCGTCCCGGTTCAAATCGTTCAGATAATCCAGCATGACAGTGACCGTCATCGGCCCGGCTTCAAGTGGCATGATCAGCGCTGTAAGGGTGGTGCTGCCGCCTGTTTCCAGCAGTCCGATAAAGGTTTGTTCGCCTTCAAATATTTCGGCATTTTCAGCTTCGACACGGGCGAATGTGAAGTTAATATCACGCTGCCCGGTATTGATCAATGTGAGTTCTAGCGAGGCTGTGTCACCCGTTTCGATTATGGATGGCAGAGGCGTATCTACCTGGATCAGCACGCGCGGCGGCCTGATCACAACAATGCTGGCTCCCAGACTGATTTCGCTGTCGGTATTGTTCGGTCCTCGGTATTTAAGCGTGATTGGCAGTTGGTAAATCCCGCTTTCGACACTGCCATTAACCATAAAATCCTGGGTAAACTGCACCGTGTTTCGATTGCCGTCTAGCGCCGCAAAGTAGACTGTTCCGCCCGACCCCACTGGAATAAAGGGGCGGCTTGGATCAGCCGCAGTTTGTGAACTGTTGAAGTTGACCAGCAGATCATTCACTGCCGCGTTGCCGACATTGATCAGGGTCAGGGTCAAGGTAAATGATTCGCCCGGTTGGACAAATTCCTGCCCGAAATCATAGGAATCAAGCAGCAGCAGCGAGACAGGGGTATCGCTCGCGGCTATAGCAATGGTCATGCTGCCCGATTCCTGCCGGGTTTCGCCCGCCTGGAGATAGGAGATCGTGATCGATTGTGACTGTGGCCCGGCGGCGGCGGCTCCACTCACCACGAGCGATAAATCCCGGTTGATGCTGCTTCCGGCGGGTATATCACCGATAGGAAAACTCGATCCTTGCGGACCGGCTAACAATACCCCTTCATTTGCGCCGATTTGCAGGAGAACCTGCTGGGCATTTTCAGTGCCCGTGTTGGCGATTTCCACATTGACGGTCACAGATTCGCCCGGTTGGGCGGGGTTGGGCTGGACCGTATAACTGGATAGCGACACCTGAGAAACGGCGACTACTGTCTCAACCGTTGCGTTTAATGTCGCTGATGTGCTGTAACTGCCGCCGTTGAAATCCCGGTATGCGATGGTGACGGGGATTGTACTTGGTCCGCCTGTCGCCTCGGTGGATGCCGTTGCGCGCAGGGATACGACGGCGTTGCCGCCGGGGCGAATGTCCGGTAGCAACACTGTCGCTTGATTGCTGGCGGGAATAAAATTGCTACCCGGATCGATGCTCATCGAAATGGCCTGGGCGTATTTGTTACCGATGTTGACCACCTGTACGGTAAATGTCACTGTCCCGCCCGGTGCGACGACGCGCGGGCTGACGGTGTAATCGTGGATGAGCAAGGATGGTTCACCGGGCACGGGTGAAGGAGTCCAGGTGGGGGTGGCAGTGGGCAGGGGCGTGACTGGAATTTTTGAAACGCCCAACAGTCCCGGTAGTGTCACCGTGCCGCCCGCCGGATCGCTGGCTTGCAGAGTGTAACGACCCGGCACTACTGAGGAAGGAACCAGCGCGGTCAGAGTTGTGCTGTTG
This sequence comes from Anaerolineae bacterium, assembly GCA_016929355.1. Lineage (GTDB taxonomy): Bacteria > Chloroflexota > Anaerolineae > Aggregatilineales > Aggregatilineaceae > JAFGJA01. The sequence continues at coordinate 2,153 of JAFGJA010000455.1, forward strand.
ATAAAGGTTGTGTCGAGCAAGCCCTTGCCTATCAAGCGAATGGTGGTGTTGGTGGTGAAGTTCGCCCCATAGATTGTGACGGAAGACGCTTGCCCCCCTGTCACCCATTTAGGCTCGAAGTTGGTCGCCTGAATGGGCGGAATCGGGGTATGAGTGGGTGTGTTGGTGGCGGTAGGCTGCGGTGTGGCGGTGGGGGGCACTACCTTGAGTGGCTGGCTGTAGGTTGCCATGCCTCGCACCGGATCGCTGACTTGCAGCGCGTAAGCCCCGGCGGAAACCGTGAGCGGCACTGCCACCGTGATCGTGTCGCTGGTTACTGAAATAATCGTAAGGTTGCCAAAGCCAACCAGATTGACTGTTGTGTTATTGGTGAAATTTGCCCCATAGAGTGACAAAACCGCCGTTTGCCCACTGGTGATCTCGGTGGGTTCAAAGGTTGTTACCTGGATCGGTGGGATTGGGGTATTGGTGGGGGTTGGGGTGTCAACTTCGGCAATGGGCATAACCTGCAAAGGAGTGGGGAAAATCACCGACGCGCTCATGGGATCGTTGATCTGGATGGTATATTGCCCCGGACCCAGTGTAGCAGGCAGAACAACTTGAAGCAGTTGTGCTGAGACAAATTGAGCGGGCACATGGCCGAAGCCAGTTAGCGAAACGGTTGTGTTAGCGGTGAAATTGACCCCATGAATGGATAAGGTGATATTTTGCCCCCCGGTGATCGTTTGGGGTTCAAAGTTGGTAAATTGAAGCGGTGGCACACGGGTCTGGGTGGGATCAGGCTCCGGCTCGGATTGTTCCAGTTGCGTCTGGATTGGATTACCTTGCACGGGTAAAACACTGATCGCTGAAAAAACAACGAGTAACACCAAAGCGCCGAGAGCCGTTCTATACCGCATCTATCACAAATCCTCAATGCTAATAATCCGGCCATCTGCTAGCTGAACCATCTGATCGGCATACTTAGAAATTGCCAGATCGTGCGTGACAACGATGATACTTTTGCCGAGTTGATCGGTCAGATTGCGCAGCAAACGCATGACGGTTTGCCCTGTTACGCTGTCCAGCGCGCCGGTTGGTTCATCAGCCAGGATGATGGGCGGATTGTTAAATAAGGCCCGCGCAATGGCGACGCGCTGCTGCTGCCCGCCTGAGAGTTGATTCGGGCGATGGTGAAGGCGGTTGCCCATTTTGAGCAGGTGCAGCAGGTATTGCGCGCGTTCTTCGCGTATTTCGGATGGAATTCGCTTGAAAACGCCCGGCAGCACCACATTTTCAAGGGCGGTCATTGTTGGAATCAGATGAAATGTCTGGAAAATAAAGCCGATACTTTGCTGGCGAAATTGAGCCAAATCTTGCGAATCCAGCAGGTGTAATGGTTGTCTGTTGACAACAATTTCACCCGTTGTGGGACGGTCCAGCCCACCGATAAGATGGAGCAAGGTGCTTTTGCCGGAACCGCTTGGCCCCATAATGGCGGTAAAGCGCCCTTCGGCGAGCGACAAAGTGACATTATTAAGCGCTTTAACTTGCTGGTCACCGATCATATAAATCTTACTGAGGTAGCGCACGCTGATGGCCGTCACGGTTTTAAGTCCCTAGCACCGTCGGCAAAAAAATTGCCAACGGAATCCAGATGATCAGCACCAGCAGACACGCCCACCGTTTACCCGTCAACGCATACCGCGCGCCAAAATACAATAAGAGCAGGTTCCACAGCCAGAAAACTGTTAATTGTTCCGCCAGAGAACGCGCCGCCGTGCGCAAGGCGCTGGGATAGTCGGCATAGCCCGGCAGTTCGTTGATAACACCGGATACACCCGCCGCACCTGCTGCCCCGCCCGCCACATAATAGATCAATTGCCCGCCCGCCATAATGCCGAGCGGCACGCTGGCCCATACCACGACCTGTAAGTTTTTGCCAAAACGTGGGGGATGCCCCGCGAATAAGGGGATAACCGCCATGAGCATGATTTGGATCAGCCAGTACAAAATGATGATGCTGGCTTGCGTGAGGCCAATTGAGAATTGATCCGTGAATGAGTCTTGACCCGCTTCGGATAGCCCTAGTTGGCTTGAGGCGGGGCTATCTGAGGCATTTTGTTCGGTAAGTGATTCGTACCGCACAGCGCTGAAGCCGGTTAACCCCAAGACGAGGATCGATACGCCTACCCAATTGCGCGTATTTTCAACCCGCGCGAGTGCGCGAAAAAACAAGCGGGGTTGGAACACTAATAACCAAATCTGTTTCCATAACCCTCGTGGCAGTCTGGTGTGTGTTGTGGTTGGATGTGGACCAAGATATGGCTGTTGGCTTGTGCTGTTCATTGGGCGAGCCGGAACTATCAATTTGGATGTTATGAAATGACATCGTAAACAATGGCGCTAATTCTAGCACAAAAATGCACAATTGCCTTTCTATAATGTGGTCGGGTCTGGTTTCTGGCAAATGTTCCAACTATCTTGTTTCTGCGTTTGCTATGAATGCCTGTACGGTTGGCAGCGATTGTGCCCCGGCCATTGGTCCCTGGGCGGTAATCGCCAGTGCGCCACAGGCATTAGCGAAGCGTGCTGCTTGAATCGGCGAATCACCAGCTAACCAACGCGCCAGAAAGCCCGCATCAAAACAATCACCGGCTCCTGTTGCGTCGATAGCCTGGACCTTGTAGCCGGGAACGTGTTCAGAATAGTCCTGCGTATGAACCACGCAGCCCTGTTCCCTTTGTGTGAGGATCACGATTCGCTCTGGTTTGCCCGCTAGCAGGGTAGTTATGGCATCTTCGGCTGTTGATTCGCCAGTGAGTAAACAGGCTTCTTCCGCAGTGGGGATAATCACATCCGCCGCTTCGACAAAAGGCGCGAAGGCGGTACGGGTGTGTTCAACGGGCATGAGTTGCGGGCGGAGGTTGGGATCAAAGCAGAATTTAGCGCTGTGTGCCTGGGCAAGTTTTAGCGCTTGGAGGCCGGTGTTTAGCTCGTCATTGTGAATGGAGAGTGTTGATCCATCAAGAGCAGCACGCCCAGATCATCAAACAGGGTTTCGGTGAGGAGCGCTGGCGAAATTTGCTTGGCGGCGGCATGGCGTACATGAAACACAAAATCGCGTGAGCCATCGGACGCCTACGCAACGAAGGCTGCGCCAGTTGTGTATGCACTCAGAATGTGAATCCCTTGCGTCCCTTGATTTGCTTGCCAGCGTCATAGCCCCGCGGCCCCCTTTTTCTGTCGTTTTGACGGATTGGCTGTCGATAATGGCAGCACTGGGTTGGGCTTCTCCGATAGTTGTACGTAGTTTTTCGCGTAGGGCGGCATTGATACGCTCCCAAGTCCCATCAACCCGCCACTGGCGAAAGTAATCGTAGACCGTTGACCACGGCGGCAAATCATGCGGCATCAACCGCCAAGCGCATCCGTTCCTCAATACATAGGCGATGGCATTGATGATTTTTTCTTCGGGTGTGTTCATTGGGGCGTCCGCTCGTTTTCGGTTTTGGTACATAGGCTTCAATGACGGCCCATTCTTTATCGTTCAAGTCGGTGGGATAGGCTTTGCGGGACATTGGTCTCATCCGTTTTTAGGCCATTATACCCACTTTCCGTACACGCTCTTAGAGACCATGCGGAAACATAGGCGCTAATAACGGATGTGTTTTGACTTTCGCCTTGCGATCTTTTCCCAAGATGGAACTTGGGG
>JAFGJA010000456.1 GCA_016929355.1 Anaerolineae bacterium
CCCCTCTCCAGGTATGGCGAGGGGGAATTAAACGGGCGATCTCGCGTGAGATCGCCCGTTTTTGATCGTGACGATGAGCGTGTAGGGGCCGACCAATGTGTCGGCCCAGGGCAAACACGTTGGTTCGCCCCTACGATTGTCTCTTGACTTTCTCTCTGCCCTTACCTTGCTTTTCTCTGCGATCTCCGCGTCTCTGCGGTGAATCGCTTTTGACTTTCTCTGCTCTTACCCTGCTTTTCTCTGTGTCCTCTGTGCCTCTGCGGTGAATCGCTCTTGACTTTCTCTGCTCTTACCCTGCTTTTCTCTGTGTCCTCTGTGCCTCTTCGGTGAATCGCTTTTGACTTTCTCTGCCCTTACCTTGCTTTTCTCTGCGCTCTCCGTGTCTCTGCGGTGAATCGCTTTTCGCTCTATTCCTCAGCCTCGTCGCCGCTCTCACCCGTCCCCGGTTCATCCCCCGCGACCATACACACCGTATGGTGCGTGCGGAACAGGCTGTACAGATCGCGCTGACCGGGCACGGCTTTCAGCACATTCTCCGACTGCATGATCGAAATCCACAGATCGAGATCGGCATCGCCCATATCAAGGTACTGCTGCATGTTGTCGCGCGTGATCGGCTGGCGACCTTCGTACAAATTCAGCAGCGCGCGGATAAAGCGGTTGCGTTCGGAGAGCGTGTCTTGCGTATCCGGCGATTCTTCGATCAGCGAAATGCCCTTTGTCGTGAAATCGCTCTGCGGATTCTCGTATTCGCGCACATCCACCGCGCCATCTTCGAGCAGTTCTTCGACGGACTGCTGAAACGTCGTGCTCGGATCAAACGGGCGCAAGCGGCGGTGCAAACTGCCCAATGGACACCACGCAAATCCACGAAATGACGTGAACTGCTCCACGCTGACGATCACGCGCCGTTTCATGTTGTCCACATCCTCGCGCGTCACACCGGGCAAACTCGGCGCGGAGAGGTCAACGTCACTCTTGCCGAGCTTGATCACCGGGACCAAATCTTCGGGATTATGGCGGTGCGGGACCAATTCGCGCGCGAGAATCCCCTCGCGTACCAGCGTATCCACCCACTCCGAGCGCCACGTATCGTTGGCATTCATCCCCGGCCCTTCCAGCCCGTGATCCATAGCGATCCCTTTGAGCAGGAAGCCGTAATTCACATATTCCCAGCCGCGCACATGCAGCGTATTCGCCACGCGATGCACCACGCGATCCCGGATGAGGCGCGTGCGTTCCACTTCGGGGCTGCTGCCGTTCAGCGCGACAGTATTCACGCTCGTATCCACCTGCAACAACCCATACTTCGTCGCCTGCTCGACCAGATCATCAGCGCGATCCACGTTGGGCACGGCACGCACTTCGACCAGCCGCGTGACGAGATCATCCAGATCAATCGCCTCGACGTTCGCCTGAGTCAGCAGTATATCAAGCTGCAAAATGACAGTGGACCACTGCGAAGGGCGGAATTCAGGGCCATCGCCGGGTACTGCCGCCTCCAGATGTGCCACCGCACCGGACACCTTCGCATCTGCGTGGCGCTGCAAATCGCAAAAATCTTCGACATATTCGAGTTCCAACGCGGGATTCGACTCGACTAACCGGCTGGTGCTGCCGCGCACGCCCCAGACAATCACCTGTTTGTTGCGAGTCCGCACGGCGCTAAAGACCTCGTTAAAGTCCCGATCCCCACTGGCGATGATGAACACATCGGCGCTGTCCGCGTGCGCGCTGTCGTCCAACACCTCTTTGGCGATCCGCATATCGGCGCTGTTTTTCCCCGGCAAGCTGAACACCGGGTCAATGTTGGCGCGGGCGAGGCGGCTCGTCACTTCGTCAGAGACTTCGCGCCCCGTCGAATCGATGAGCGTGCCGAGTCCCCCGCGTTGGCCCCAAGGCGCATAGGCGGCCATGTGGACCACCTGCCCGTAATTCTGCGCCTGCCGGATCATGCCCTCCAGCAGCGCGTCAATATCCAGGATATAGCCCTGTTCGCTCAGGCTGATCGAGATATTCTCGAAATCGATGTACAGCGCCACCGTTTTACTGGGGATGCCGAGAATCGATTCCAACGGCTGGAAGATGACATTGAGATCAGGTGGGGCTTCATCCCCCCAGATGCGCACGCGGGCGCGCGCGGTGGTCTGAACGCGATTCACCAGGGTGGAAATATCGAGGCGCGAGGTGGCGATGATCAATTCATCCACCGACTGCTCCTCAAAGGAGAAGTAATGCATCAGCAGCGCATCTGCCACCAGCTTACGATCCGGCACATTGAACAGATCGTACCCCTCCCCCGCGAACACTTGCTGTACGCTGCCACCGGCGCTCCCACTGGGGCGACGGTAGCGGTTCCAGTCGGCTACGGCAATCGCCACCAAATCCTCAGGATTACCGAGGCCAGCAGCTAAGGCCGCGCTGTTCAACAAGGAACGCGCAACAGTATGAATATCAAGGGCAACGCCCCGCGATTCCAGGCGTTGGAGTAAATCGTCCACATCAACAATCAGATAAGCAGTCATGGGCAGCGCTCTCAGCAACCAAAAAGTGCCTCAGCCTCAAATCGAGGATGGCTAAGGCGTCACACAAAAGGGTTGTAGATTGCAGTGCAGAGTTTGAGCGCGAAGATGAAGCGAAAAGCGTGTTAACCTTTTTTCAAACACTCCAAAATACACTTGGCGGTGAAAAGCCGTAAATTTCTTAGCCGGATGCCTCATAAAATATGTAATGCCGCGAACCATCAAACTCTGCTTATACTACCACTATCAACCCAGTTTCATTGTAACAGCAAGAACCACATTAGCCAATGGTAATTTATTAAGCCTGGACATTTTATACAAGGTTTTTGCAATTTACCATCATCTCCCGGCCAAATTGGGAGCCTTCTCAGGGTCAAAAGTAGGCACATTGCCCGATTAGTGTGACCACGCAATTAATGCGTTGTATCAACTTGGGTAGATGATCGCTCGATTTTTCGACCCTGGATTTAATTTCACCCTCTCCACCGAGGGGTGAGGTTTTCAAACGGCTTTTCAATCTCCAACACCCGCCGGAACCGGACGCCACGCCGGGTATAAATTGTTCGATGCGCCGGACGTGAGCGGCTGCACATGCGATCCGTCTGCATCCATCACGTACAGATGCCAATAGCCCGTTTCATTCGACATATACACCACCTGCCCGCCATAGGGCGAATAGGTCAAATTGCCTTTGAAGACCTCATTCTCCCCTAACGGACGCCGCCCGCTGCCATCGGGATTCATCACGTACAGCGGCACTTCACCCGCAATCATCGCCTCTTCCGGTGCGGTGACAACGAGAATGTGATCACCAGCCAGCGACCAGACCGGCTTATAATCGCTGACATCATACTCCGTGAGGCGCGTTGTCTCCTGGGTAGTCATATCGATCACATAGGTGTTATAGCGGTGATTGTTCGTATCAGCCGTATACACCAATCGCGTCCCATCCGGCGACCACGCCTGCATCCCCTCTGACGCGGTGCTGTCGGTGATCTGTACTGGATTCGCGCCATCCGTATCCGCGACCAGCAAATCCACTTTGGGCGGCAGACCGGCTAGCACCTTGTTCCACGCCATGCGATCTCCGCCGGGGGTCCAGACTGGGGACCAATCGAGATTGCCCTCGATCAGCAAATACACCACCGCTTGGATAATGTTCAACGTCTTGAAGTCGGTTCCATCCGCATTCACCAGCGCGGGATTTACCCCATCCGGTGCTGCCGAAAAGAACCCGATCCGGTTGCCATTAAACGAGAAGCCGGGATAATAGTCATGCGCCTCACTCCCGGCGGTGAGATTGTGCAGATCGCCCTGCTGATCCAGCAAATATAAATCCCAATCGCCATCCCGATCCGACATAAAAACCAGTTCGCCCTCGGTATGCCCCAACTGGATCGTATCCTGATTAAACTGCCGGTACACCCACCCCGCCCCCGCGATGAGTGCTGCCACCAGAATCACCGCCACCACCACTAACCGTTTCATGATCGATACCTCTCGCGATTTCTCATCCGCCGCCCATCACGCCGCGCCAGATCGCATCCAGCGATTGCAGCGTCACCAGATTGCGCATGGTAAAGCCATGTTGCAAATTCTGCTCCGTGAGAAAGCCCGCCCCACCGGATGCATAACCGGTCATATGCGTGCCATCCGCCGCCACCCCATGCGAAGGCAGTGGTTCGAGCGCGCGCCAGAAGTTCATCAACGGCACATTGGTATCCAGCGCGACCTTGATCACGATCTGATTAAACAGAATCGACTGCTCCGGCAGCGCTAAATGGCGCGGAAACGTACTCAGAATCGGGATCACGCCCGCATCGGCGGTTTGATCCACCACCACGCGCAGATCACTATAAAACTGCTCTGGCGTGCGGCGCTGCAAATCCGTCAGGCCGAACATGATCAGGGCCACGCTCGGTTTGTGGAGGCGGTATTCGCACTGCAACGCCGACTCGCCGGGATTGCAGAAGCCCGGATTCGCCCACTGCGGATCAATGACCGCGCTGGCGACAAAACCCGCGCATGCCGCCTGACTGCTATATGTGAACGACTCACCAAACTGGCTGATCGCGCCCTGCAAATACCCGTAGCCGCCCAGCGAATAATTGCCGTGATAGAACGGGTAAAGGAACCAGGGATGATCCGTGCCACAATCACCGACTTTCGCCACCACATGCGGATTATTCCCCCGCGCCACACCCGCCGCATAAATTGAATAGGCGCGTGACGTGGGCGCAGCCACAATCGGGTAGCTGTTCAGATCAATGCCCCCCACGCCGGAAAATGCGTAACTCGCATTCGCTGCGCTGGCTGCATTATTCGCGTCATCGGGGGCCGCCGCCGGAGCCGCTACAATCTCGCGGCTGACGGGCAGCCCGCCGGTATAAAACCCATCCCGAAAGCCCAGGTACAGCGCCGACAACCAGCCACGATAGCCGTTATCCAGCGTATGCCCCAACACCCAGGCGGAATCGGCGGTGCGCGCTTCGAGCATCAAACCCGTGTTCGGCGCTAATTTTGTCACCTGCGCGTAATCGGTGCCCGGCCCGGCGCGCATATTGAGATTATACGTCGGCCATGCATCGGGATCGCCCTGCGCGCCCACCCCGATCACCGGTCCCAACAGCGCGATCACTACACCACAAATTATCATCATATTCTTAAAGCGAATCATTCTAATTTCTCCTGACAAAATCATCCTCAACTATGATTCCCCGCTTCCTGACCTATGGTAATCTGCCGATTTAGGGCCTGAATCTTTACATATAAATATGGATAGCATACAGTGTAATTGATCCAATGTACACCAACCAATGCATGGGAGTCCCGTTATGGTTAGACAAATCCTAAAACGATCTGTGTTCATCTGTATTTATCTGTGTCCCCTGATCCTGTTAACGAGTGCAATCCCGGCAGTCGCGCAGCAGCCGCAGCCGGTAGTTTCCCACACGACAGCTTCGCTCAACGTGCGCACCGGGCCGGGCACGACCTACCCGGTGATCACCACATTGCCGGAAGATGCCGCCGTGATCGTGGAGGGACACAACGGGGATCGCACCTGGATTATGATTCATACGCCGGATCAGGCGGTGCGCGGCTGGGTGTCCAATGAATACGTCAATCACCCGCCCGTGTTCGTCCTCAGCGCGCAGCATGTGATCATTGAATGGCTGCCCACGCCCATTCCCACCGAACCGCCGATCCCCCCTGCCCCCGCCCGCCCGCGCGATACCCCTTACAGCGAAGCGCGCGTCAGCACTATCGATCTCACCGCGTATCCGGCAGTGGGCCGGGCCACCTCCACCGCCCGCACGATCTATCTACGTGGGCAAGCAGTGGGCCGCAATCCGCACCAACTGGCGAAAGTCGGCGACTGCTTCACCGAACACGAATATTTTTTGAAACATTTCACCTGGCAGCGTTATGATCTGGGACCCCATACCGGCCTGCAACCCGTGATCGATCAGTTTAGCGAATCGATGGACGATTTCAGCTATGCTGCCGCCAGTGGTTTTCTGGCGGGCGCGGTGTTGATGCCGATGTGGGCCGATCCGCAAGTCTGTTTACCGGACGAATCGCCGCTTGCCTGCGAATACCGCGTGCATAATCCGAGCGTGGCGATCATCATGTTTGGCGAGCAGGATGTGCTGCTGATGACGGCGGAACAGTTCGACGCCGATCTGCGCGCCGTCGTGCGGGAAACCATCGACGCGAACATTGTCCCGATCCTGAGCACCTTCCCCATCGACCTGCACGATCAGGAAAAATCCGTGCTGTACAACAAAATTGTGGTCCGCATCGCGCTGGATTACGATCTGCCCCTGATCAATTTCTGGTTAGCGTTGGAAGCGCTGCCCAATCATGGCGTGATCGATCACCCGAATCACTTCGCGTTTCCCGACACCGACGCCGCCGATCTCAATCCCGCGAATATGACCTCCGGCTACCCGGTGCGCAATCTGGTCACGCTGCAAACGCTCGATGCGGTGTGGCGCGGCGCGATGCAGTAAAATAACCATCAAGTGAGGAACTATGCCCGACCAAACCCAAATCGCCTTAATGCGCCATTTCAAATTCACTGAAGATGATCTGGTCTACAACCGGCGCGGCGAAATCGGCCCGAACCAGCAGCAGCAGCTCAAACGCGCGGATCGCATCAGCACGATCATGCTGGGCCTGTTGGGGCTGTTTTTGCTGGCCGTACTCGGCACATCGGTGTCAGCATGGGCAGCGGGCCAGGGGGAAGCGATCTACCTGTGTTCAGGCGTGGTTTCGGCGGTGCTGCTTGCGCTCGGCGCATGGGCCACGCTGCGCGAACAAACCACCGTTCCCCGGCTGGAAACCGTCAGCGGCCCATTGACCGCCGATCACAGCCAACAGCGCATCAACCGGCGCACCATGCACCAGTATAGTCTGGTGGTGGGCGAAAAGACCTTCCCGGCGGATCGCAAACTATATGATCTCTTGCAGCATGGCGGCTTCTTTACCGTATATTATGAGGTCCATTCACGCCTGATCCTGGGCATCGAACCGGGCGGACCAACCGCCAATTTGCCAGCACAGCGCCCCCTGATCAACCCGAATCGTGATCTGGTGCTGCAAGCGGCACATGGCTTGACGGAACAGGAACGCCGCGCCGCCGCCGACCAATTACGCCGCCGCCCCGAAGCGGTGCGATCATTGGTCACGCTGATCGCGGAACGGCCCGCCAATACCCGGTTACTGGCAGTGGTTGAAGCGCTGCACCCCACTGCCCCCGATTCGCTGCTGGCTTATCTGGAAACCGACGATCCCGATCTCCAACGCGCCGCCGCACGCTGTCTGACCTATCTCGCGGAGCAGCAAGGCACAGAGGGTTTAGCACGCATAGCGCAAAACGGAGTCACGCAGCGCGTGCGTGATTGGGCGGCGGCAGAGCGCGCGAAATTGGCGAGATGATTTCACCACAGAGGCACAAAGAACACGGAGAAAAACAGGAAAAATTAATCCTCTGCCGTGTTGTACACCGCCGGATTCACGCAGTACGGCAGCGGCTTACCCGCCAAGCCCGCCAGCAGATTTTCCGCCGCCATGACCGCCATCTTTGTGCGCGTGCGGACGCTCGAACTGGCGATATGCGGCACGATCAAGCAGTTAGCCAGCGTCAAGAGGGGATCATCCGGCGGGATCGGTTCGGGATCGGTCACGTCCAGCGCCGCGTAAGCGATCTCCCCCGCCGCCAATGCCGCATAGAGCGCCTGCGGATCAACAACGGGACCGCGTGCGGTATTGATCAGCACCGCCGAGGACTTCATCAATTTGAGCGCGCGCCGGTCAATCAGGTGGTGCGTCTCCGGTGTCAGGGGCACATGCAGACTCACAAAATCCGCCTGAGCGAGCAAATTATCGAGCGGCGTGTAGGCGGCTCCGGCATCATTGGGAACGGGCACGGCATCGGTATACAATACGCGCATGTTAAAGCCCCGCCCGCGCCGCGCCATCGCCTGCCCAATGCGCCCCATACCGATGATGCCCAACGTCGCGCCCCACACATCCTGCCCCATGAGCAAGGTTGGTCCCCAGGTCCGCCATTTCCCCGCGTGAACATAACGCGCCGCTTCCTCGATCCGCCGCGCCGCCGCCATCAACAGCGCAAACGCAAAATCGGCGGTGGTATCGGTCAGCACGCCGGGGGTATGCCCCACCGGGATATGAGCCGCCGTTGCTGCCGCGACATCAATGTTATCGTAGCCGACTGCGCATTGGCTCACGACTCGCAACTGCGGCGCGCTGTGCAGCAATTCCTGATCGATCTGATCAGAAAGCAGCGTCAGCAAGCCATCAACGGTAGCCGCTTTCGCTTTTAACGTGTCATAGGGCGGCGGCAGTTCGTCGGGCCATATTTCAAGATCGCACGCCTGCCGCAGCATATCCAGGGCGGCATCGGGCAGGTGGCGCGTCACAAATACGTTGGGTTTGGTCATGGGATGGCTCCGCAGGTAAAAATATTTCTGTTATACGGTCAGCCGAGGCTGACGATTCCGCCTCAATCAATTTGTGGCAGTTAATTCGTTCCACAACATTTGAAACGCCATCGGCGCATCCAAAAAATCGAACTCAGGGATATGTTCAAGCTGATAATTGATTGGCTCTTCTTGATGTGATTCCAACCAATCATAGATCATCGGCCCCGGCAGGGACGGACCAGGTAACATTACACCATAACGAGTTTTTGTCCCAAGTTCGGAAGTGACATCAAGAACAACTAATAACGATCTAGCTTCTCTCGGTGATTTGATCAGATTCACACCGAGCAATTCATCAGGTATACCACCAGAAAGAAACCCATAACCTTGTGAAGACAAAATATTTTCTTCTGGATTATGAATCTGACCTCGAATTACAGGGAAATGAGGATTAATCAATACTCCATAACCAAATACACTAAACGCCCATAGATACGCAGACCGGAGAATTGCGGCATTAGCCCGTTTTGAGCTATGCAGTTTATATTCCACATTTATCTCAAATTTGCCTGAAACAACTTTTTCAGTGAACGCATCAATTTGAGATCTACATTTCTGTTGCCACTTGTCGTTATTCGGGATAACTATTGAAAAATTGTTATCTTCTTTGTAAAAATCTATAGGTAATCGTATACCATCAATGGAAGCATGTGCTTGTAGTGGGCCTGAGGAACGTTCAGCGAAAATGTCTTCGTGCTCTAATTTCAGAGCTAAGTGATTATCTAGTTTTGATCCCGACTCGCTGTTACACACTTTGCAAGTAATCGTTCGTACTTTCCCACCTACACTATCCGGCGGAACATGTTCTAATGAAATTTCATCTGGATCAGATTCGGAAAAAAATTTGAAGCAGATAAGACAAACAAAAACATTTTCGACATCAGGCGTAATTCGCAATTGAGAACCTAAAGCCTGTCTCACAAGAGTCCAATTTTTTGCGTAAAGTTCAAAATAATTGATTAATCTTGGATCGACCACGAATCACCACATTTAAATCCAGGGTGGAGCAAGCCCCACCCCTACGAATCTTCACATCCTGATCTCAAAAGCTGATAGCTGATGGCTGAACGCTGACAGCTTCCCTAATACGCCTTCGCAAAATACGCCATCTCGTGCGCAGCGCCGCCGCAGATGATACACTTCCCCGTTTCGCCGGGATGCGGCTGCTCAAGCGGGAAATTGCGACTCACCGCCGCCGTATCTTCCTTGACCTTCGCTTCACACGCCGCGCCGCCGCAGAACCACGACAACGCCCATTCGCCGCCGTTGATCACGTCGATAAAATCGGCGTAGCTGCTACTAACCTCGTGCAGGTGGCTGTTGCGATACTCGGTGGCCTGTTCCAGCAAACTCGCCTGAATGTCATCCAACCGATCCAGCACCGTTTCGACAATTCCATCCTGCGAAACAAATTCCTTCCCCGCCTTACCGGGCACATCACGCCGCGCCAGGGCGACACTGTTCTTTTCCACGTCCTTCGGCCCGATCTCCATCCGCAGCGGCACACCGCGCATTTCCCAGTCATTGAACTTGAAGCCGGGCGACATAGTATCGCGGTTATCGACATGCACGCGGATTCCAGCAGCTTTCAGATCGGCGAAGATGCGATTCACGGTGTCCATCACCGGGCCTTGTTCGGCATCCTTGCGGAAGATCGGCACAATCACCACCTGCACCGGCGCGACCTTCGGCGGCAGGCGCAGCCCCATCTCGTCCCCGTGCGTCATCACAATCGCGCCAACCATGCGCGTACTCACGCCCCAGGACGTTGTCCAGCAGTATTGCAGTTCGTTACTCTCATCCGTGAACTGAATATCGAACGCCTTCGCAAAATTCTGCCCCAGATCGTGACTCGTCCCGGCTTGCAGCGCCTTGCCATCGCGCATCATCGCCTCAATACTGTAGCTGTTCAGCGCGCCCGCGAAGCGTTCCTGCTGGCTCTTGCGCCCCTGGATCACCGGGATCGCCGCATCGTTGATCGCAAAGTCAGCATACACACCGAGCATCCGCATCGTTTCTGCAAGCGCATCCTCGTGCGTGGCGTGGGCGGTATGCCCCTCCTGCCAGAGAAATTCCATCGTGCGCAAAAACAGGCGCGTGCGCAGTTCCCACCGGACCACGTTCGCCCACTGGTTGATCAACAGGGGCAGATCGCGGTGCGACTGAATCCACTTCTGGAACGCCCAGCCGATGATCGTCTCGGAGGTGGGGCGCACGACGAGCGGCTCTTCGAGTTCCTTGCCGCCGCCAATGGTCACCACGGCCAGTTCCGGCGCGAAGCCCTCGACGTGTTCGGCTTCCTTCTTCAGAAAACTTTCGGGGATGAACAGGGGAAAATAGGCGTTTTTATGCCCGGTTTCCTTAAAGCGCCAGTCCAGCCCATCGCGGACAGCCTCCCACAACTCGTACCCATACGGCTTGATGATCATGCAGCCGCGCACGGGGGAATAGTCGGCTAAATCGGCTTTCTGGACCACATCGGTATACCACCGGGAAAAATCTTCGGATTGCGGCGTTACGCCTTGCTGTGCCACGATAGATTGCTCCTAACATTGGTCAAAATAGTTCGCGCACGATTGTACCGTATTTCGGATGATTGGCTATGGTGTTAGAATATCACGCCTAAAGTCTATTAAACTTTACCACCCCAAACACCTCTCTTTCTCCATCTCAATAATCTCTCTGCGCCCTCCGCGTCTCTGCGGTGAAAATAATTTTCGTATATACTTACAGCTACGACTTACCGCACCCGCCCATCAGGGGGACCAATCCACATGACGCAAACGCTCTCCGTCTTCATCAGTTCCAAGATGCAGGAACTCGCCGCCGAACGCGCCGCGATCCGCGACCTGCTGCCCACGCTCGGCAGCGCCACGCTCGATCTCGCCGCGTGGGTCTACGAAAACGACGCGCCCGCCTCGGAAAACACGATCCGCCAGATTTATCTCGACGCGCTCAACAACGCCGCGCTCTATCTCGGCATCTTCTGGCACGAGTACGGCGCATGGACGATTGACGAATTTGATCGCGCCACAGAATGGGGCATTGAGCGCCACGTCTACGTCAAAAATGTGGAGGCGGAGAAACGCGATCCGAAATTGACTGCATTTCTGGACAAACACAGCGGCGTGACCTCCGGCGTGGCGATGAAGTGGTTCAAAGATATAGACGAACTCAAAGCCGCCGTGACGGACTCGATCACCTATTTCATTGCCCAGCGCGTCATGACGCGGCGCGGGGCGATCAGCGCGGTCTTTTACCAGGACGCCGCGCAGGTCTTCGACGCGCCGGAACGTCTCATCGGGCGCGATGATCTGCTCGCCACCATCGCACCGCAGATCGCGCGTGCAGGGCATATCCTGCTGCATGGCTTCGGCGGGATCGGGAAAACGGCGCTGGCGGGCACGCTGGCCAAACAGCACATCGCGGCGGGACGCGGGCCGGTCTTGTGGCTGCGCGCCGGGTC
>JAFGJA010000457.1 GCA_016929355.1 Anaerolineae bacterium
CCGCGCTGCTGCACGCCGAAGCGGTGCTGTTCGTCAATCACCGCCAGCGCCAGATCGTGAAATTCGACGCCGCTTTGGATGATCGCGTGGGTGCCGATGATCACGTTGACGCTGCCATCAGCCAGCCCCGCGTAAATCGCCTCACGTTCGGCATCGCTGGTGTTGCCCGTCAATAACCGCACGGTGATATTTTCGCCGCCAGGGGATTCCGCCAAGAGTTTACTGACACTGCGCGCGTGCTGCTCCGCGAGGATGCTGGTCGGGGCCATCAACGCGGCTTGTTTGCCATTCTGCACGGCAATCGCCAGCGCCGCCGTCGCAACCACCGTTTTGCCCGATCCTACATCGCCTTGCAAGAGGCGGTTCATGGGCACATCGCGCGCGATGTCATCGCGGATGCCGGTTAATGCGCGCTGCTGGGCTTCAGTCAGCGCATACGGCAGCGTTCCCAAAAACTGATCCAGCCACTCGTCCGCCACAGCGAGCGCCTGACCGGGTTCCGCTTGCCAGTCCCGGCGATTGGCTTGCATCGCCATCTGGAACAGGAACAGTTCATCAAAACTCAAGCGTGACCGCGCATAGGCGAGCGCGTCTAGCGAATCGGGGAAATGAACTTGCTGGATCGCCCATATCAGATCAGGCAAATCGGCGCGCTCTAAAACGCTCTCCGGCACGTAATCGGGAATCCGGTTGCTCCACTGGTTGAGCGCTTGCCGCATCAACCGGCGCATAGTGCGCGCGGCGATCCCCTTCGTGAGCGGGTAGACGGGCACGATCCGGTTCGTATGCAGGTTTTCGCGCTCCATCATTTCCCATTCAGGGTTGGTCATCGCCAGTTCGCCCCGAAACAGTTCGACTTCGCCGCTCATCACGACCTGACTCCCGCGCCGGAATTGACGCTGCAACCAGGGTTGGCCGAAGAAAAAGACCTGTAAACTACCGGTTTCATCGTCCAGCATCACCGAGAGATACGGCTGCCCGCCGCGCCCCTGCCGCCGCGCAATCGAACGCACCGCCGCCACAATCGTGACCGTTTCGCCGGGGTGCAGATGATTCAGCGTGCGCAGTTGGGTGTAGTCGTCGTAACGGCGCGGAAATGTGAACAACATATCTTCCAGCGTGTTTATCCCCAGGCGCACGAGTTTCTCCGCCATTTTTTCCCCGACTTTATGCAGCGCCGTGATGGGTGCTTGCAAATCTGCGAAGCGTTGGGCTGCTTCTTCAGGGGAAACGGATTTGGGTTTGCGCCGCCGCGAATAAGTGAACGTGGGTTGTTGTTCTACCGGGGGAGTTGGTTTGTACGCCCTATCATCGTCGGCATAATCATCCGGCTCGTAATCGTCATCAAATGTGGTCGTGGTGTCATCAATAGCATCTTCTAACACCAACTCATCGCCTGACACCGTATCGTCTTCGACCAGATTGTTATCATCGTCATCCTCATCATCGCTCGCGTCGGGTTCTTTGTGACTGACCTGCGCTGGCTCATGCACCGGCTCCGGCGGCTCTGCTGGTTTGGGTGGCTCTGCTGGCTCCGGTTCAACATAGCTGGAAGGTGGCAAATCCGGTGGGGCCGGGATGCGCCCCATGATCCGGCCTAACATATATTTGATCGCCTCGTGGCGTTCATCGGTTTCTGCCAGGGTTTCATATTCGTGCAGCTTGCCGACGATCTCATCCACCAACTGGTGATGTTCGGAGATTTTGGCCTGCTGGTGCGCATTTTTTTGCCAGTTATCAGCAAACGATTGCAAACCGCCAATCACTGCCGTGTTTTTATAATGTGTATCTCGTTCGAGTTTTAATATCTTGACAAGCTTCTCTAATGCCGAAGGCATAGTGGTTTTATCCTATGTGATAGTTATGATGCAGCGCGGATGACGCCCAGACCTAACCCCTGGGGACCCACATGCACGCCAATCACGGGTGTGACCTCGACAATCACCGGCTCATGATTCGGGTGAATGTCTGCGAGGGCGGCGAGTAGACGCTGCGCATTCTCTATGTTTGCTGTATGCATCACCGCCAACCGGTCTAGGGGCGCGTTTTGGTGGGCGAGATCAACCAGCGCGTTAAACATCCGTTGGGAGGTTCTCACCCGTGTGATCGAAGTCACCACGCTATCGTGCTGGCGAATCACGGGCTTGATATTCAAAAAATTGCCGACAACGGATGCCGCCCACCCCACGCGCCCACTACGCCGCAAATAAAGCATCGTATCCAGGGCCGCCCAAACATCGGCACGCGGTTGCAGCGCGGTGATCGCGGCGACGATCTCGGCAGGTGTTGCGCCGGACTCCGCCATCTCCGCCGCAATGATGACCAGCCACCCCATGCCCATACTAAGCATACCACTATCCAGCAAAGTTACCCGTTTGGGATCGGTTTGTTCGGCAACCAAGCGAAAAATATTGTAAATGCCACTAAGTTTCGCCGGAGCCGTCAGCGCGATCACATGATCCGCATCGTTCAGCGCCTGCTGCATGATGGTATAGGTTTGGCCGAGCGGCGGCGCGGAAGTTGTGGGATGAATTGGCGCATTCACGATCCGGCGATAAAAATCGGTGCGAGTTAACTGCACACCATCATCAGCTAGACTCTCTTGCCCAAATTGGACATAGGTCGGTACAATGCGAATATCAAACCGCCGGACCATCTCCACCGGGAGATCGCAGGTGCTGTCCGTCATGAGTAAAATGCCCGACATTACAGATCGTCCTCCAAGTCGGGATTTTCATGCACCACGACGCCCATCCCATGCGCGCCAATCATCGCAGCCAGACTTGGCCCATACATCATCACGGGGAAATGCCGTCCCGGAAATTCCGCCGCCAGCCGATCTTGCAATTGGCGGGTGCGTTCGGTGGGATAGGGGGTGTTATTCAAGATGATCAGTTTTTCCAGCGCGGCGAATTCAGCGACAAACTCAACCAATTTATCTGTCGCCTGCGCTTGCGTGCGCACCTTTTCCATCGGGATCAATTCGCCATCTTCAATCGTGAGAAAGGGTTTGATGTCGAGCATTGTGCCCAGAATGGTTTGCGCCTCACTGAGCAGCCCATTATGGCGTAAATAGTCCAGCTTATCGACGTAAAACACTGTATAAACATGGCCCAACATCGCGCGGACCATGCGTACAATGTCATCCAGATTCGCGCTGGTTTCGGCCATCTGCGCGGTGGCTTCCACGATCATGGCTAAGCCCACCGATGTGGTCAGCGAATTAATCACGGCGATCTCGCAGCGTCCCAGGAGCGTTTTGGATGCCTTGAGCGCATTGCCCCATGATTCGCTCATCGTGCGCGACATGTGGAGCGAGATCACCTGATCGGTTTCCTGGTTCAACCGGCTAAACAACTCAGCATACGTTTCAACTGAGGGGGCAATCAACTGCGCCGCCGGGCCATCATGACTCGTCAGCCGGAAAAACGTATCAGCATCCAGATCAACGCCTTCTTTAAACGTCTGATGCCCCACCCGAATCGTCATCGGAACCACATGAATCCCGTAGCGATCAACTACATCGGGGTTGTAGAAATGCGCTGAACTGTCTGTGACAATCTGCACCTTACCCAACGGAAAGCCTCCTGCGTGTTGTGACGCTATTCGGCGCTTAAAATATAATAGTAGTGCGCCTGCCCACCATAAACCAGCTCGAATTCCTGATCAGGAAATGCGGTGCTCAGTGTCTCGATCATCGCGTTTGCGTCATCTTCTTGTACGTTATGTCCATAGTACAGCGTGATCAATTCACAATCAATGGTACACATTCGCCGGATGATGTCTTGCATGACCTGTTCCAGATCATCACCCGATAGCGCCAGATCGCCATCCACCAGGCCGATGATTTGCCCTTCGGCCACTTCAACCCCGTTTAGCTCAACGCTGCGGGTGGCGGTGGTCACTTCGCCGGTTACGATCTCGTCTTTGGCTTCGCGCATCGCCGCGGCAACCTGTTCAAATTCGCCCTTAGGATCATACGGGAGCAAGGCGCTGATGCCCTGCGGCATGGTGCGCGTGGGAATCACCACCACTTCCCGATCTTTGGCTAAACGCGCGGCTTGTTCGGCGGCCAGGAAGATATTCTTGTTATTGGGCAGCAGCACAACTTTTTGCGTCGGCACGCGCTGGATCGCTTCGAACAATTCTTGCGTGCTGGGATTATTCGTTTGCCCGCCCATCACCAGTTCGGCGGCTCCTAATTGGCGAAACACCTGGGCCAGCCCTTCACCGGAGGCCACCGCCACAATGCCAATATCATCCGCTTCTAAGTCCGGCGCGGCAAATGCCTCTGCTGGCGTTTCATGTGGGGCGGTAGGGTGTTCCGTGCGTTCACGCACATAGTCCTGAAATTGCTCTTGCATATTTTCGACAACAATATCACTGATGTCGCCCAGGCTCACCCCATAACTGAGGGGAATACCGGGATCATGGACATGCACATGCACCTTGACCGCGCGCTCATTACCGACCACCACTGTTGACCAGCCCATCTGGTCAATGGCAGAACGGATGATACTCACGTCAAGATTCGCGCCTTTCACAATGAACTGGACATCGTAACCATAGCCCTCTTCGTCCTCTGGGGCGAGTGTTTCGGCCAAATCTTCAACATCTGCTACCGCACGCTCAATCACCACGATTTCTTCTCCTCGCAGCGCACGCAACATACCCTCAAAAATATAGACTAAACCACTGCCACCGGAATCAACAACGCCCGCTTTCTGCAAAATTGGCAGCATTTCGGGCGTCCGGGCTAAAGCATCGCGGGCGCGTTCAATCACACGGTCTAAAAGCGCAGTAATGTCACCCTGAGTTGATTCGTGGGCTTCTTCGGCTTCTTCGGCGGCTTCGCGGGCCACCGTGAGAATCGTTCCTTCCACTGGCTTGATCACGCCCCGGTAAGCTGTATCCGCCGCTTCGCGCAGACTTTTAACCAACAAATCTGCATCTAACGTGGATTGATCCCGCAGCGCATGGGCGAAGCCCTGCCAGATTTGCGAGAGAATCGTGCCGGAATTGCCGCGCGATCCCATCATGGCCCCGTGCGCGATCTCGTTAGCAATTTCCCCGATATGGTTGCTCTCGTTATTCGCAATCTCTTTGATCGCGTTGCGCATGGTCATGAGCATATTCGTGCCGGTATCGCCATCCGGCACGGGGAAAACGTTTAACTGATTCACCAGTGTGTGATGTTGATCCAACCAATCACAACCAGCTTGCGCGAGGCGTTTGAGGGTTTGCCCATCCCATGAAGTAGTGTGTTCTACCATGTTGTTATCCTGTAACCCTTATTCGGCGCGACTGACGCGCAAGCCCTGAATGTGAACATTTACCTGGCCCACCGGCACACCAATACTTTTTTCGACAGTGTACCGTACCGCGTTAATCAGACTATTCGCAACACTGGCGATGCGTGTGCCATATTCGATGATGACATATACATCGATCACGATATGATCATTTTCCTGCCGTATCTCAATACCCCGGTTGGGATCGCGTGTCAAACTGGCCGCAATATCCGAAGCGAGATTGGACGATGCCATGCCAACCACCCCATAGGTTTGCAGCACAGCATGGCTGGCTAACGTGGCGATAGCCGTCGGTGAAATTTCGATTGTTCCGCGTGGTGTTTC
>JAFGJA010000458.1 GCA_016929355.1 Anaerolineae bacterium
AGTTCGTTCGCCAGTTTCAGCGATTCGGCTTGCGTGGACTTATCGAAGACGGTCACGACGCATTGCACCACCGTGCGCGCAACTGCCGGCGGATACAGATCGAGTTCGTCCATCAGATCGATGATGCGTTCGATGCCGAGGCTCGATCCGGTGAGGGGCAAACTCTGCGAACGGAACAGGCCGATCAGTTCGTCGTAGCGCCCGCCGCCGGTCACGCTGCCGAGATTGCGCGGCTTGGTGATGATCGTTTCGTAGATCGGGCCGGTGTAGTAGCTGAGACCGCGCACCATTGCGAAATCCAGCGAAATATTCTCGGCAGGCACGCCCATCGCGCCCATGTAATCGGCCATCTCCAGCAGTTCGTCAATACCTTCTTCTGCCGATGGGATACCGTCTAGCTGTTCGCGCAGGTGGCCTAGCGATTCCACCGTGCCCGCGCGCAGTTCGAGCAGATTCATCATGCGCGTGATCACGTCGTCGGCAATGCCGTTTTCGGCTAATTCCGCTTTCACGCCATCCAACCCGATCTTGTCCAGCTTATCGATGCTGCGATACAGGCTGCCTAACTGCGCATCCGGCACGCCCGCATACACGCCGATCCCGTTCAGGATTTTGCGGTTGTTGATGTTGATTGTGAAATCTTCGAAACCGAGCCGCCGCAGCGCAGTGGACACTACATTGACGATTTCCGCATCGGCAGACACATCCTTGATCCCGGCGATGTCCACATCACACTGGTAAAACTCGCGGTAGCGCCCACGCTGCGGACGTTCCGCGCGCCAGACGGGAGCAATGTGGTAACGGCGGAAAGGGAAGGTCAGGTCGTTTTCGTTCATGGCAACGTAGCGGCTCAACGGCACGCTGAGATCGTAACGCAGCGCGAGTTCTTCCTTGCCGCCGGGGTGCTGCGCGAAAAAGATCAGTTTTTCGGCGTCTTCACCATATTTGCCGAGCAGCGTTTCCTGCATTTCGAGCACAGGCGTGTGAATTGGCTCGAAGCCGCAGGACTGGAACACGTCCGTGATCACGCCGAAGACGTATTCGCGTTTGAGAACTTCTTCCGGCAGGAAGTCGCGCATTCCTTTGGGTAGCTTGGTGTCGATTTTTGCCATAGGTGGTTCTTTCTCCGTGTTGGTGGTGATTCCGGTTTCGGTAGGGGCGACCCGGTGGGTCGCCCTGGGCGAGGCGTCGCCTCGCCCCTACATCAAATTGAATTAATACGGCCACACGCGCGGCAAGGGACGCTCCAGCAAAATCAAGCGCTGGATCATCCGGCGGCGGTGTTCGGCTAACGCAACAGCGTAATCGGGATTATTCGCCACGTCACGGTATTCGCCCGGATCGCGCGTGATGTCCCACAGCATTTCGCGTCCGTCCTCGTGGATCAGGTAGCGATATTCCGCCGTGCGCAGATTTTTCCAGCCCGCGAACTCCATCAGCGCCGAGCCGTGTCCGGCGTAATCGCCCCCGCCTAACATGGCCGCAAAACTCGTACCTTGCAAATGCGGCGGAACCTGAATGCCAGCGCAGTCGAGCAGTGTGGGCAGTACGTTCACCGCTTCCATGATCTCGCTGATGGTGCGCCCGGTGTTACGGATTTCACCCGGCCAGCGCACGATCAACGGCACGCGCGCCACCGGATCGTCGCCGGGATAGCCCTTGCCGTAGCGCAGATGATCGCCCAACCATTCGCCGTGATCCGAGGTGAACAGCACAATCGTATTCTCCGCGAGACCCTGTTCATCCAGCGTATCAAGCATTTTCCCGACGTAACTATCAACTTCGGTGATCATGGCGTAGTAGCCCTGTTTAGCGCCGCGCAACTGCGCATCCGAGTACAACACGTCGGGATCGTCCGACCCGGCGGGGCGCTGCGTGTTGATCTCCGGCGGAAACTCCGGCAGGGGCAGCGTAGCCGGATCGTACTGGTTGATGAAGCGCTGCGGCACAACCCAGGGCGTGTGCGGTGCATAGAAGCTCGCGACGCACAGAAACGGCGATCCGGCGGGATGCTGCTGCCGCAAAAACTCACACGTCTGCGTGCCGACAAACGCGCTGTGCGTCACGTCGCCCCGGCCCGCGAATGGGATCGCGCCCTTGAAACTATCATGGCTGATTCCCTCGTGGTGGGGATAAGCGCCATCTTCAACGCCCATGATCGTTTGCCATTTGGCCCGGTTGGGCGGCAGCCCCACGCTGAGATAATCCATCTGATCCGGCGCAAACTGGCGCACCCAGGCCCGGTACGCATCGTCATACACGCCCGGCTCATCGGAAATTTCCAGGTGATCGAAGCCATACGCGGGATGCTGAATCCGGTGATCGCGGTTGGCGTGCGGCAGAAAATGCAGCTTGCCGATGTTCGCGCTCCGGTAGCCATAAGGCCGCAGCAGGTGCGGCAGCGTAAGCGCATCTTCCGGCACAGGCACGCCCATGTGCGTGATACCGAGCGTCGAGGGATACTGCCCGGTGAGGAAACTCGCGCGGCTTGGCATACAGACCGGATTCTGCACGAAATGGTGATCGAAATTCACACCTTCCGCCGCCAATCGATCCAGATTCGGGGTGATGACGTGCGGGTTGCCGTTCGCGCCGAGGGCATCCCAGCGCCATTGATCGGTGTAGATGATCAGAATATTGGGACGTTGCATGGTACAAACCTATTCTCTAATTTTTATAGATGGCGATGATCGCCGCCGTGAGTCCAGCTTGCCACAGTACCAAAACCAACATCAGCGCGATCTCATGGCGGCGCGCTAAGGGGCGCTTGGGAAACCAAATCCAGCGCAGAAAGATCAATACCAGTATGTTGCTAGCGCCACCACAGGCCAATACGCCAATCACATGCCAGGGCCAGTAGGTCAGCAGATACACGGCGGTATTTACCACACTGAAGAGGAAAAGCAGCAGAATGAATCCCAAAAAGCTACCCACCATGATTCGCTCTGACCGATTCATTTTAGCTGGTAAATGCCGCACAGCGTGCAAACCATCCATGACCAAATCTACATAAGTAGGTTGTTTGACAGGCTGCCATACGGCTAACTGTTCGCGCAGTGTGACAAAATCAGCTGCTCGGTGATTGAGCCTCAGCAATGTCTTCGGTTCAGCAACGCTCACATATAAATCGCCAATGAACGGGTCTTCAGTGATGTTTGTAATTGCATCAAGCGGCACGGTCATTTCCGGTTTATCATGTTCCTGAACTGTCAATGTACTATCTGTGAGTTGCACGACATAGGCCCGACGATAGGTGATTATATGGCGCACATGCCCCCAGACCATTAGCACGACTACGCCGATGCCGAATAAACTCAGGCTTTGAATGAACCCGGATAACTCCCCCGTCTCAATCGTAATTTCCCTGATGATCAGTTGGTTCAACCACCATTGAATCACGCCCAATGGCACGAATGGAATAAACAAGATCACCGTGCGCAGGCCCCATCTAATCCACTCCTCGCGCGCATCTACCGGGATGCGGTAGGTTGTGGCGGGCGAATCGGCGGTTGCTTCGGTCATAAATCAAACACCGCCGTCAGCCATCCCGCGATCTCATCTCGCACGCGGCGGAAAATTTCGATCTGCTGATCGGCGGGATACCGGGCCGGATCGTCAAAATTGCGGTGAAAGCGCTTGGCCGGGCCGGGAAAGACCGGACAGGCTTCTCGCGCGTTATCACACACGGTCAATACGTAATCAAATTGCTGCTCGATGAACTGGTTCATGTGCTTGGATTCGGCCTGGCTGATGTCGATTCTGATTTCGTCCAAGACCTGAATCGCGCCGGGTAAAACGCGCCCGGCGGGATTGCTGCCCGCGCTGAATACGTCGAAACGATCCCCGGCGGCGGCGCGCAACCACCCTTCCGCGACCTGGGAACGAGCGGAATTGCCGGTACAGAGAATGAGTACCCGTTGTTTAGTAGGTTTATCCGTCATCGTCACTCCTGGTTAACCCCATCCCCAGAAACAAAAAAAGCGTGGCGGCCACTGCCCACGCTCCATCATGCGCTGCACCAGTCGCCCATTATGTGATGATATGGGTGTGATGGTGGTGGTTTAGCTGTCGCATGATACATATCTCCTCATTCATTCTAAGTATAACAAGTTTGCAGTGAATGTAAAGCATTGGCTCCCCTGAATTTGGGCTACATGCGCCTTGTGATTTCCGGTACGATGAAGGAGCGATTATCCGTGTAGGAGGCATAATGAGCGAAGATACACACCGCCAACCTGAAACGAAAACGGGTACAGTCTCATTGAATACCACGCCGCGTGAAGTATCGGGCTGCACGCAGACCGTGTTTTTGCTGGTCCCGGTGGGGATCATGGCGTTGGGCGCGGCAGTGATTTTTATGGCGTTGTACTGGTGGCACGATTACCAATCCAGCGCCGATTGGCCGACGACATCCGGCACGATTACACGCGCGGAAGTTGAGTCTGTGCGTGGCAAGACTATCATCATTGGCAATGATGACGATGCCGGTGATCCGCAATATTGCCCGCATCTGGTCTATAGTTACACGGTGAACGGGCGCGCCTATACCAACGATGATCTGTATTTCAGCGTGCAAGCACTGCTTGATTTTGACACCAATTACGACACCCGCGCGCGTGCCGAACGCTATCTTGACGGGTATCGAACCGGGCAGAGGGTGACGGTGATCTATCATCCAGACGATCCGCAGCAAGCGATCCTTGAACGGCGGATTGATGAATTGTATGTATACGCCGCGATTGGTGGGGGCATGGTTGGCGCAGCGATTGGCCTGGCCGCATTGGTGTCAGGGGTGCTGCGGATCGTGCGCGGATAGCTATTAGTTGCGCGAACAGCCGCAAACGGTAGAATCAAAGGGGTTGGTTATGGGGCTTCTACAAAGAAGGTTGTCTTGTGCCCATCGAGATAAAACGCCTGGAAGCGAACGATCATATTCTGCGCTATCATTTCGCCGGAAACATCACCGCCGCCGATCTGATCGCCTTAACCGCGCACGAAACCCCTTTGTTTGCCGGTTTAGCCGATGACGACTGTTTCAGCGTGATCGCTGATTGGTCGCAGATCGAAACGATTGCGGCCTCTTTGTTCTCCGAATTGCAGCATTTGCGCCTGATCCGCGATGCCAAAAAGGTGTGCGGAGTGGTTGTCGTAGGGGCGAATCCCTATTTGCGCGCGTTAGCGATCAGCCTGGGGATCATCACCCAGCAGCAGCGTTTCACGTTCCGCGCGACATTGGATGAGGCGCTGCGGGCGCTAGATGTCCAGTAGGGTAGGGGTAGAGCTTGCTCTCTCCGGGGCCGACACGCTGGTCGGCTCCTACAGAAGACCATGTGCCGACTTTCGCCATCGTGTACTAGAGATTTTAATCGCCTGCCAGCCGCGCAAACACCAGCGTATCGCGCAGCGAACCATCGGGGGCGCGCAGATGGTGGCGGAACAGCGCTTCGCGTGTATATCCGGCGCGTTGAGCTATGGCGGCGCTGCGTGTATTGCGGGAATCGCACCGAATCTCGATCCGTTCGACGCCCATGACCTCGAATGCAAACTTCGTCATCCCGATGACCGCTTCGGTCATATAACCGTTGCCGGTTTGACTGGTCCGCAGCCAGTAGCCGATTTCCAGACTGGGGATGGCCCACTCAATCCGGTGAAAGCCGCTGCCGCCCAGATATACGCCATCCGTGCGGCGGAAGATGAGCAGGGGCATATCATCTTGCATCAGCCAACCCGCCGCCCCGCGCCGCGCAAATTGTTCGGATTCCTCAACTGGCGGAATCTCTTTGGCCCAGGGCATCCAGGGCCGTAATTCTACAATCGATTCGCGCAGCCCCGCATTGATGATTTTGCCATCGCCGGGACGCGGCGCGCGGATCAGCAGTCGTTCGGTTTCGAAATAATCGGGAAAATCGCGGATGGTCGGTGTCATTTTCTCTCTCATAATTTGGCATTTCTTTGTAATCTTTGTGTCTTTGTGGTGAATTCTATCACGCCGCGATCAACAGGATCGCCACCAGCGCCGCCATGATACCCAAACCCTGCACGCGCGCGATCTCTTCTTTGAGCATGGCGCGCGCTAGCAGCACGGTCATGGCGGGGTATAACGACGAAACCACGGTTGCTACATCCAGCCGCCCGGACTGCGCCGCCAGGACAAAAAACGTGTTGCCGCCCACATCAAGCACACCCGCCAGCAAAATGACCGGCAATGCCGCGCGGGGAGGCTGCCATTGGCTGCGGCTGGCCTGCGCGATGATTAACAGCATAAGCAGCGATGTGCCCCGCGCCGCGATCAACGGCCAGAAGATCGCTTCGCTGCTGACCCGGTCAATCAAGATGAAGAAGAAACCGAAGCCCAACCCGGCGATCACCGCCAGCCCTAACCCGCGCCGTGCATCAGGTTGCGCGCTGGCCTGATCAGCACTGTCCGCGCCGGATTGCGCGCGCGCGATCAGCCAGACGCCGAGCAGCGCCACGCCGAATCCCGCGATTTGCAGCGTGCCGGGCATTCCTTCGGTGATCGCGCTGAACATCACGGGCACGGCTGCGCCTAATACGGCAGCGATGGGTGCGGCGATGCCCATCCGGCCTACGGCCAGCGCGCGGTACTGCGCCGTGAGGCCCACCGATCCCGCAAGGCCAGCAATGCCAGCCCAGACTAAATCTCTGGCGGCAGGCATGGCTTCAGTGCGGCCCATTGCCAGGGCGAACAATAAAATCAATCCCATTGTATACGAACCAACCATCACGGCGAAGATATGCGCGCGTTTCGCCGCCAGCCCGCCGCTAAAGTCGCTGGTTCCCCACGAAAGTGATGCGGCCAGCCCAAAACTGATCGCCGCCAGTCCCGATCCCTCAGTCATAGTTGAATTAGTTATCCAGTCGATCTACATACGCCGTTATATCATGATCGTGCAGCGCGCCGACATGCCGCACCCGCACGATGCCTGAGCGGTCAATGATAACCGTCATTGGAATTTGCGCTACCCCGAATTGGGCATACAGCGCCGCATCGGAGGAAAGCGCGACGGTGAATGTGAGATCGTAATCAGTCACAAACGCGCGGATCATATCTTCGCTTTGGCCCTCGTCAGGATTGGTGATCGCAATCACGCGCATCCCGTCCGCGCCGTGTTCATCGTGCAGCGCTTGTAATGCGGGCATTTCTTCCTTACACGGTGCGCACCATGTCGCCCAGAAATTGAGGAACACGATTTCGCCCGCATAATCGCGCAGCCGGATCGGAGCGCCATTCAGATCGGTCAGCGTCACATCCGGCGCGGGTTGATCCAGCAGGGGATCGGGCATCGGCGAAAGCGTCGGGAGCGGCGTCGGCGGAATGAATGTGACCGGCGCGGGCGTCGGATAGGGGGAGGGGGTGGTGAGGGGTGTTTCGTCGGCGGAATTGCAGGCGGCGAGG
>JAFGJA010000459.1 GCA_016929355.1 Anaerolineae bacterium
CGATAAGCTAGCTCGACGCTATCTCGGTTTTCTCCAACTGAGCAGCGCTCTGGTCTGGCTACGATGAAATGTCAACAGAACCTAGTTTTTAGACTTGCCTGAGTTTGGTGGACTACTAGAGTTGATTGAGTGATTTGTGTGATATGAGGACAAAGCGCGCATAAAACGTATGATGTTATACGCTGGTGAGGCGTGCCACGCGGCGCTACAGTGAACACAAGAGGGCTAAAAGTACAGCGCTCAAAATACAGTTTAAAGAAAGAGGAATGTATGCGTGAATTTGTAAATGGCGCGGATGCCATCGCGCGCGGCGCGTTAGCGGCAGGTTGCGATTTTTTTGCGGGCTATCCAATCACGCCTGCGACGCCGATTCTACTGCACATGATACGTGAACTACCGAAGATCGGCGGGGTAGCGATTCAGGGTGAGGATGAGATCGCATCAATTGGGATGTGCGTGGGCGCAGCCATGGCGGGATCGCGCACCATGACCGCCACCAGTGGCCCTGGCATCAGCCTCTATAGTGAAACAATTGGCATGGCGATTATGGGCGAAGTACCGCTCGTGATCGTAAACGTACAGCGCATGGGGCCAGCCACAGGCGGCGCAACCACCGTTTCGCAGGGTGACATTCAGTTTATGCGGTGGGGGACGGGCGGCGGCTACCCGGTGATCGTACTCGCACCAACGGATGTAGCAGACTGCTACCGGCTGACGATGCGCGCGTTTGATCTCGCGGAACAGTTCCGTGTACCGGTTTTCCTGGCAACAGACAAGGAAACGGTGGCATCAAATGCTACCGTCGATCTAGCAGATTATGAGGATATGCCGGTACGGGCGCGCAAAATGACGGCGGAGGCGGAGCACTTCATACCCTATCATATCAATCAGCCGGATGATGTGCCAGCCATGGCGCATTTCGCCGGGCCGCATATCGTGCGGTTTACGGCGTCTTCGCATGACGAGCGCGGCTATCTGAGCAAACGCCCGGCAGATGTAGGCGCGTTAAACAATCACCTGTGGCATAAAGTCATAGATCATGTAGACGAGATCGCGTTGGTTGAAGCAGATTTACAGCCGGGTGCAGATACGCTTGTATTGAGTTACGGCATCACGGCGCTGGCAGCGGAGGAAGCGGTGATGCAAGCACGCGCGGCAGGCGTATCAGTTTCGCGGGTGACAGTGCGTTCGCTCTGGCCGTTACCGGAAAATGCCCTGCGCGCGGCGCTGGCGGGACATACGCGGATCATCGTGGCGGAACTGAATCAGGGACAATACATGCGTGAGATCGAACGATTGGCATGCGACGAGCAGCAGGTAATCGGCGTACAGCGCGTGGATGGCGGCTTGATCGCGCCGGAACAGCTTATCATGGAAGGAAGTCTGGCATGATAGCGGAACGTGTGCATGAAACGTATCTGGATGAGGCAACGCTGCCGTTTCCATTTTGCCCCGGTTGTGGGCACAGCACGATCCTTACCGCGTTGAATGAGGCGTTAGTCCAGCTACAACCCGATCCACATCAAGTAGTGATCGTGTCGGATATTGGCTGTCAGGGGTTATCCGACAAATTCTTCACGACGAACGCCTTTCATGGACTGCATGGGCGCTCGGTCACGTATGCGAGTGGCATCAAGCTGGCCCAGCCGGACCTGAACGTAATCGTGCTGATTGGCGATGGCGGTTGTGGGATTGGCGGCCACCATCTACTCAACGCCGCGCGGCGCAACATCGGCCTGACGGTGATTGTGTTTAACAACCTGAACTTTGGTATGACAGGCGGCGAACATTCGGTTACATCCCCGCCCGGTGCGCTGACCGTTACCACGCAGTTGGGAAATCTCGAACAACCATTAGATATTTGCGGCACTGTCGCCACCAACGGCGCGAATTTTGTGGCGCGCACCACTACCTTTGACAAGACCCTACCGGACTTATTGGCCCAGGCGATCCGCGCCGATGGATTTGCATTGGTCGATATTTGGGAATTATGCACGGCGTATTTTGCGCCAAACAACCAGTTTAAGCGCGCTTCGCTGGATGAAACACTCGCTGCGCTGAATTTCCCCACCGGGATCATCCAACAAAACGAACGCGCTGAATACAGTCGGGCTTATCGCGCAGCAACCGTGAGCGAGTTAGGGCGTCCGGTAATGGAACCGCAGGGCCTTACGCCGGAATTCACCAGTGATCTGGCAGCGCAGCGCGGCTGTGTGATCGCGGGTGCGGCGGGACAGAAGATCGTCACGGCAGCGAGCGCTCTCGCGCAAGGCGCAATTCTGAGTGGGCTGTGGGCGAGTCAGCACAATGACTATCCGGTGACGGTGAAAACCGGGCATTCTGTCGCAGAAGTAACCATCAGCCCAAAGCGCATCCGCTACATTGGCATCGAGCAGCCGGAGATCATGGTCGTGTTATTCCCCGAAGGATTGCGCAAGGAACAAGCGCGGATCGCGGCACTACCGGAAACCGCAACGCTGTATATTGAGGAAAGTCTACTGCCTGTGCAAACACAGGCGCGCGTCGTATCGCTCGACTTCAGCGCGACAAAACAGCAAAAAGGCTACTGGGCGATCATGGCGCTGGCGGAGGTACTGCGGCGCGAGAAATTGTATCCACTAGCAGCGCTGCGCGCGGCAGTGAGTCTGAATGCCGCCTACGCCGAGAAGAATCTCGCGGCGCTGGATGCCAGCGAACAGATCATCGTGCAGGCATAACAAGGAATAGCTACGCCAGGTTGTCGACAAAAGGCCCCTTCTTTGGGGCCTCCATTGATTCAGAGGAATGTTTGTCTGTGATGACCGACTCGCCAATCGTTTCACCTGATTCATAGCGCGCTACGAGGCAGAGGGAACAAGTGGACGTGTCAACAACATCAACCAACACACCACCGCGCCCATAACACCAATGGCAATATCAAAAAGACTGTCGAGCAGCAGGGGTTTCGTCAATGCAAAACCGCCTACCGCGATCTGCACCAACTCAAGCGCTATGCTGCCGCTCAATACAATGACCCACAACTGGATAGCGCCGCCGCGTTGGGGGTAAAGCATAACAACACCCGCGAAAATGCTGAAATGCGCCACGAGATGAAACAATTGATACCGGCTCAACCAATGGACAGGAGTCAACCACCAGAGCATCCAACCCTGCGCCAGCACACCGGCGAAAACAAAAACGATTCCCAGGAATACGGCTAGCAGTACATAACGAATAGACATGGTTTCCTCTTTTAGCGGAGATTGTAGATGTAAGGTTGCAAACTTTCACGATAGGTATTCAACGCCGACCACGCACGCGCTTTACCAAGGTGATACCCAAACAGATCGCGCGATTCCCGATCCTGATCCAGTTCGTATAACCGGTTGCCTAACCCGCGCAGCAATTGGTCGCGCTCAGATTCATCCAGATCAGGATTGGCAATCAAGGTAGCAACTGTCGGAATCGCATCGTCGGATAATGACAACAGATAGGGCACATCAATGCCACCTGTGTTTTCAAACCGGGCGATATTGTGGCGGGCAATGAAGCCATCCATATTCATCAGATTGAGCGTGAGAATGAAGGGTAAACCGGTGACAATACAACCGATCCAGAACACTTCGCGGCGGTGGCGCAGGATCGCAATTAACAGGACACCGAGCAAGACAGCCAACCAGACCATAAATGTGCCGCTCATCACCCGAATGCGGGTATAACCATAGGCATTCTCATAAAGATTCAAACGCTGGAATGCGGCGATCAGGATCACGAATGTCAGCACGACCATCAGCACAACCAGCCCGCGAAACACGTTTTCTTCTTCACGCTTGCGATAGGTCAAATTCTCTAATGCGACCAACAGCAGCATGGTCATGCAGGACACGGCGAGCAATTCATAAAAGCCGCGCCGGGCATATTCGGCATAGGTATACCCCTGCGCTGTGATGTTCGCCTCACCGCCGAAGAAATACCGCGCCTGGATCATCACAAATGCGACAAATAAGAAATTGACACTGCCCAACACCATACTCGTCTCGATGATGTTGAGATGAAAACGATGCGATTTGAGATGAGGAGCAATCTCCTCAAATACGGGCGCGTGATCATACAACATGGTCCAGAAACCGATCAGCGCCACCATCGTGAAGACACCAGTTAAGATGATCTGCTCGATCACATTGGCGGCACTTTCAGGCAGCAAAAAGGACAGGGCTTGTTCCGCAAAATCGCCAAACACGGCATCCGCCGAACTCAACAGCACGGTAAACACCGCCACAATCGGCAGCGTGATCAATAGGCCGCGCAGCACCGAGCGCATAGTCGCCAGACGTTGATTATCCAGATCGACCCGTTTGAACCAATGCAAGCTGTCCGGCACAACCGCGCTTAAACTTGCCAACCAACTGATCACTGCCGTTTCGAACAGGCATTGCACCGGCTTGAGCCAATGCCCACCGAGAAAACGGGAGATTCCCGTAAAATGCATCACGACAAACAGCGATCCCAGCATGGCGGTTAGGTTAAACATGACCAACGGCGGAGCCAAGCGCACACCCAGCCATAACGCGAATAGCGCTGCGGGCAGCGCAAAACCAGCATGTTTGTATACAATGGGGCGCTGTAGATACACGAGCAAACCGAAAGCAATCAATAATCCCACCGCCACATACAAAAATACATTGATACCGACTGGGTGTGCATAAAACAACAGATTTCCGATCAGACCCATTAACAGACTGCCAAGCGCCACCAATGCCGCTAGAAAGTGCCGGTAAGAATCTTGTTCGGTAGATGCCTGATCTGCGGTCTGCACCAAATCTTCCA
Source organism: Anaerolineae bacterium (assembly GCA_016929355.1). Lineage (GTDB taxonomy): Bacteria > Chloroflexota > Anaerolineae > Aggregatilineales > Aggregatilineaceae > JAFGJA01. The sequence goes on from JAFGJA010000459.1 coordinate 4,807, forward strand.
AAACCGGCAGTGGAATTTCTTTTGTATCTATTCACCTTGTGCCACGAAGGATGAAGCAAGGTCAAGAGGGGGAACGAGCAGAGACAATAATGTGTCGAGCAAATTCTGCCCGCGTCGCCGTGCCGTTTCCATGACGGAAATGACGTTGGCATAA
>JAFGJA010000460.1 GCA_016929355.1 Anaerolineae bacterium
AAAAGATCGCAAGGCGAAAGTCAAAACACATCCGTTATTAGCGCCTATGTTTCCGCATGGTCTCTTAGGATGGGCAATTTTCGCGCCGTGTGCTATCGAAAACAGCCGCTTGGTGTTTAGCATGGTAGCGATGGTGATGGGGGGTGTGCTCTTGACACGGGCAGCGCTCCGGTTATCATTGGTTTATTGAAATGCCTCTTACACAAGGAGTAGTTTAGATGGCCGACTTAACAGATCGTATTGCGTTGATTACCGGGAGTGGACAGGGGATCGGGAAGGCGATTGCGCTCGAATTGGCGAAACGCGGCGCGACCATCGTCACCAACGATATTCAGGCCGGGGCAGCCGATGCCGCGTTAGAGGAAATTCGCGCGGCGGGCGGTGATGGCCTCGCTGTGACGGCTGATGTGACCGACGGGGCACAGGTCGAAGCGATGGTTAAAGCGGCAGTTGACGCCTTCGGCCAGATCGATATTCTGGTGAACAACGCTGGCACGACGCGCGATAATTTGATCATGCGTATGTCGGAAGAGGAATTTGATTTTATCCAGCGCGTGAATCTCAAAAGCGCGTGGTTATGTTCCAAAGCGGTGACACGGCCCATGATGCGCAAAAAATACGGGCGTATTGTGAATATGTCCAGCGCGAGCGGGTTGATGGGGCAGGTGGGGCAGACCAATTACAGCACCAGCAAAGCCGGTATGATCGGGCTGACCAAAGCGATGGCGCGGGAAGTGGCATCGCGCGGGATCACGGTCAATGCGGTTGCGCCGGGGTTCATCAAAACCGCGCTCACCGATAACATGCCGCAGGATATTATTGAGCAGTTGCTGCCGTTTATCCCGTTGGGGCGTGTGGGGCAAATCGAAGATGTGGCGTATGCGGTGGCGTTTTTGGTCAGCGATCAAGCCAGCTATATCACCGGGCAGGTGCTTTCGGTAGATGGCGGGCTGGTGATGCGCTAGCGGATACGCCGGAGTCTAGCCCTGATACAATCCAAATACCGCGTGCCCGATCCCTGCGCGATCCAGTTTAATTTGTTTCGATCGCTCGATCTATAACTGTGGGGTCGGGCCGTATAATTCTTATAGAAACATGGTATAATGACGTGGCATGATTGGTCTAGCAAAGAGACGGCATTATGGTAACTCCTCGACATCCAAATGATACAGTGACGATTGCGCCGGGCGTGCTGTTAACCATCGCGCGGTTGGCTACGCTTGATGTGCCGGGGGTAGCGCGGATGGGCAATACACCCGGCGGGGTAGATAAGCTGTTCCGGCGCATTCCGGCGGCGAATGGCGTCCAACTTGCCATCGATGAAGGGACGGTGACGGCGCATTTGTATGTGGTCGCTGAGGCGACGGTTAATTTACGTGAGATGTGTGTGCAGATTCAAAAATCGGTGACACGATCCATCCGCGAGATTTTAGGGATGAAGGTCGAGTCGGTGAATGTGCATATCGAAGATGTTGTTTTTGCTCCCTTGCCCTGAGATGGATAATGCGCTGTGGTAGATTACCGACATCAAGCCCGTCTATTAGCTTTGCAGGTGCTTTACGAACTCGATGCCACCCGTCACCGGGTCGGTGATGTGTTGCAGGCCCGGTTTAACGAAGATGGGCTGTATGAGCAGTTCTTATCGGAACAACACTACGCCGAGGCACAATCACTGACCACCCAACTTGTGAACGGTGTCCGGCAGCATCAGCCGCGTCTGGATGTTTTGATCGGGCAATATGCCCCGGAATGGCCGTTGGACCAACTGGCGATGATTGACCGCAACATTTTACGGATTGCGATCTATGAACTGGTCATTGATGGCACGGCCCCGGTTAAAGTGGTGATCAATGAAGCGGTGGAGCTGGCGAAAACGTTTGGGACCGAAAGCACCCCCCGCTTTATCAACGGGGTTTTAGGTACGCTGGCGACTCGTGAAGGCGATCCAGCCACGAAGCAAAATTCTAATCAAGATTGAGTTTTTATGTCCGAAAAATCTCTTGTCCCTCAACCTCATCCCGATGTGCCGCAAAAATATGGTGCGTGGGAGGCTATTGTCGGCGATGCTGACGAAACCCCAACTTCGATCTGGGATCACCTTGACGAACTGCGCAGACGCCTCTTTCATGCGCTGCTGGCGCTGGTGGCGGGGGTGTTGGCGGCGGCAGTTTTTACCGAACCGCTCCTTAAATATTTGATCGAACCCATTGGTGATAATGGGCGGTTGCAGACACTCGGCCCGACGGAAAGTGTCGTGATCTACTTCCGCGTGGCGCTGCTGGCGGGTGCGATTGTCGTTATGCCCTATATCACGTATCAATTGTTTATGTTCATTGCGCCCGGTCTGACGCGCAAAGAAAAGAATTATATTTACCGGGCGATTCCGGCCACAACCGGTTTGTTCTTGATCGGGGTGGCGTTTGCGTGGTTTATCATGGTCCCGGCGGCGTTGGCTTTTTTGCGGGAATTTCAAAGCGATATTTTCCGCGCCGAATGGACCGCCGAAAAATATATCCCATTTTTAACCACCCTCTTGTTCTGGATCGGCGTGGCTTTTGAAATGCCGGTGGTGGTCTATGTGCTGGCCCGCCTGGGCATCCTCGGCCCTGGACCCCTGATTCGGAATTGGCGCCTGGCCGTGGTGTTGTGTACGGTTGCCGCCGCCTTGATTACGCCCACCGTCGATCCCTTCAATATGTTGTTAGTCACCGCCCCCCTGATGGTTCTCTATCTGATCAGCATTGGGTTAGCGGCGATTGCATATCCCCGCCAACTGCGTAAATAGACGTTGCGAAGTGTCTTCGTCCGGGTTGGTGGAAAGATAATTAGGAGTTTGGACTAATGTCTAAGGTTCGTGTTCTGATCATGGGGGCCGCCGGGCGCGACTTCCATAACTTCAATATGTTCTATCGTGATAACGAAACCTACGAGGTGGTGGCCTTTACCGCCACGCAGATTCCCGACATCGAGGGCCGGACGTATCCGCCCGAACTCGCCGGGAAACTGTACCCCGCCGGTATACCAATTTACGATGAGCACGATTTGTCGAAACTGATCAAAGAACAGGACATCGATGAAGTGGTGTTTGCGTATTCCGACGTGACCCACGAGTATGTGATGCACAAAGCGAGTCAGGTCTTGGCCCTCGGCGCGGATTACCGTTTGATCGGGACCAAGCGCAGTATGCTCAAAAGCACCAAGCCGGTAGTGGGTATTGGCGCGGTGCGGACCGGTTGCGGCAAGAGCCAATCGACCCGCGCGGTGAGTCGCGCCTTGCGCGAACTCGGCTATACGGTGGCCGTCGTGCGCCATCCCATGCCCTACGGCGATCTCGCCAAACAAGCGGTGCAGCGTTTCGCCTCCTACGAAGACCTCGATAAGCATGATGTGACCATCGAGGAGCGCGAGGAGTACGAGCCGCATATCAATAACGGTGTGGTCGTTTTCGCGGGCGTGGATTATGAAGCGATCCTGCGCGCAGTCGAGAAGGAAGCCGATATTGTGCTGTGGGATGGCGGCAACAACGATCTGCCGTTCTACGCGCCGGACCTGTACTTTGTCGTGGTCGATCCGCTCCGGCCCGGTCACGAACAGAGTTACCACCCCGGCGAAGCGAATCTGCGCATGGCGGACGTGGTGATCATCAACAAGATCGATTCCGCATCCCCAGCCGGTTTGCAGCAGGTGCGCGAGAGTATCGCGGCGCTGAACCCTGATGCGTTGGTGATCGATGCTGCTTCCCCGACCTTTGTCGAAGGCGGCGACGGGATTCGTGGCAAGCGGGTTTTGGTCGTGGAAGATGGTCCCACGCTGACGCATGGCGAAATGGCTTATGGCGCGGGTGTGGTCGCAGCGCAGCGTTTCGGCGCGGCGGAACTGATCGATCCGCGTCCGTATACGGTGCGCAGTATTACCGCGACGTTTGAGAAGTATCCCGGTATCGGGACGCTGCTCCCGGCGATGGGCTATGGCGACGATCAATGCGCCGATCTTGAAGAAACGATCAACAATACCCCGTGCGATCTGGTGATCGTCGCTACTCCGATTGATCTTTCGCGCGTGGTGAACATCAAGCACCCGACGCGCCGCGTGCAGTATGAATTGCAGGAACTCGGCAATCCAACGGTGGCGGACGTGTTGAAAGAGAAATTTGGGGCGAAATAACCTCGTTTACCTCACCCCCTAACCCCCTCTCCATGCGTGGAGAGGGGGAATTGTGTTCAAAATGGTATATCATGGCAAACCAATCCCCACCCGATAAAAAATCCCGTAGTCGCTGGCAAAAACTGCGCCGCCGCCTGATTACAATGCTGATCGTGATCGCGCTGACGGTGCTGCTTGTGCCGGTGGGGTTGGGGATTGGTACGACGGTGCTGTTGTTGTATGCCGCGTGCGAAGAATCCCCCTATACCCCCGCCGATCTTGGTCTGCCGTATGAGGACATCACGCTCCAGGCGCGGGCGGGCGGCGCGTTCCGGGCGTATTATGTCCCCGGCGTGGAACCCGCGAACGGGGCCGCGATCATCATTGCTCCGACAACGGCGCACGGGCGCGGCGCACGGTTGCATCTGGTCGATTTATACGCCCGACATGGCTACGCCGTGATCACATATGAATCGCGGCGCTGCGCGGACATGGGACCGCTCAGTCTCGGTTACAAGGAAACAGACGAAATCGGGGATGTGCTGGCTTATCTGCTGACCCGCGCGGAGATCGATCCTGACCGGATCGGGTTGACGGGTTTTTCATCGGCGGGCGCGGCATCGATTATGGCGACAGCGCGCTTTCCGCAGATCAGCGCCGTGATTGCGGAAGGCGGCTACGATGATTTTGCCGAGGGATCGATCCGGCTGGGTACGGGCGGATTCCTTGAATCGGTGTATAAATGGTCGGTGGTGATCAGTTACCGGGTGATGGCGGGCGAAAGCATCCATAAACTGAGTCCGTTGGATGTGATCGGGGAGATTTACCCGCGTCCGATTTTGCTGATTTACGGCAGCAAGGAAACCACGCTTGAAGGCGCGCACCGCCAGCAAGCCGCCGCCGGGGATCATGCGGAATTGTGGGTCGTTGAGGGCGCGGGGCATGGTTCATATTGGACGGTTGCCGAGGCGGAATATAAGCAGCGAGTTATCGCATTTTTTGACGCGGCGTTGTTACAATAGTATTTCACCACAGAGACACAGAGAACACAGAGAAAAGCAAGTTAAAAACAGAGAAAAATTAATGGAGTAGAAAAATTTTGCAGCCAAAAATTATTGTTCATGGTGGAGCCTGGAAAATTGCGGAGGAAACCCACGCCGATCACATTGGCGGGACGCATGTTGCGGCTGAAGCCGCGTGGGATATTCTGGCGCGCGGCGGTACGGCGCTCGATGCTGTCGAAAAAGCGATCTCCATGATGGAAAACGATCCGACCTTTGATGCCGGCGTGGGCAGTGTGTTGAATCGCACCGGCAGCATTGAGATGGACGCGATTATCATGGATGGGAAAACGTTGGCGATTGGCGCGGTGGCGGCGGTGCGCGGCATCACCAATCCGGTGCAGTTGGCGCGGCATATCATGCAGGATACCGATCATAGTTTACTGGTCGGGGAGGGCGCGCGGCGTTTTGCCGAATTGCGCGGGATGCGCCTCTGTGCCGAGGCGGAATTGACCGTTGAGCGCGAGATTATTCGCTTTAAGCGCTTGCAGCAGAAGCCGGATTATCATTTGCTGGATGAATTCGCGCCAACGCCGATTGAACCTGATCCGCAGGGCACGGTGGGCGCGGTGGCGATTGACGCGGCAGGGAATATCGCGGCATCTACGTCTACCGGCGGGGCAGCGTACAAACTGCCGGGTCGCGTGGGCGATTCGCCGTTGGTCGGATCGGGCGCGTATGCGGATAACACAACGGGCGGCGCATCAGCGACGGGGCACGGCGAAAGCATCATGCGCGTGGTGTTGTGCAAAACGGCTACCGATGCCATCGCGCACGGCAAGACCGCGCAGGAAGCCGCCGATTACGCGGTAAAGGTGATGTTCGAGCGCACGGGCGGTTATGGCGGTATCATCGTCGTGGATCATCAGGGCGAGGCCGCATTTGCGTATAATACGCCGCACATGGCGGTGGCGTGGTCGGATGACGCGGGGAATATTCACGCGCGGATTAAGTCGTAAACGCGGTTAGCTTTCAGCAGTCAGTGATCAGCTTTGGTTTTATCTTTGAGATGAGAAACATTAAGACTAGTACACGGTAGCCTATGTTTAGCCAGGGTTTTGTAGGGGCCGACCAGCGTGTCGGCCCAGGGCG
>JAFGJA010000461.1 GCA_016929355.1 Anaerolineae bacterium
GGGATTTCGTCGCTGACGTAAATGTCGCCCGTTGTGCCGCTCTGGACACCGACGCGCAGACCCGCCAAATCTTCAGCTACCGACACCGTCGCGGCGTCCGCTTCGCGCACGGCGATCATCTGACCGGCATTGAAGTAGGGGTTGGTGAAGTCCACGATTTCTTCGCGTTCGGCGGTGATTGTGGCGGCACTGGCGACCATGTCAAATTCGCCGGAGGCCAACGCCACGAAAATACCATCCCAACGGGTGTTGACGAATTGCGGTTCGAAACCGGCGCGTTCAGCCAACGCCTTCACAAGATCATAGTCGAACCCGGCAATTTCGCCGTTTTCATCAACATATTCAAAGGGCGGATATTCCGCATTGGTCCCAATCGTCACCACACCGAGGTCGTTATCCTGCGCGGCGCGGTCTGGTGCATGAGCCGGTTCGGTCCACCCGTAAGCGGGTGAAGCCATCACCATAACGAGCGAAACAACGACTAAAATTCCAACTAAATATTTGTGTTTGAACATCGACTGTCTTCTCCTTATGTAAAGTGACAAAAAACGGTATTTCAAAAATGCTTGGCGCACTCGCGCCTCATACTATACTACGTGAAAGCAGCGTATAGTTAATTTAATTATCGTGCAAACTGCATAAACACAAAATTAAACTGGGCAGCCATCCGGCTTAAAATTGGTGGTAATCCACCGTTGAAAAGACAATTTTTTATGCTATACTGGTGGCACTTGGGGGCGTGTAGCTCAATTGGCAGAGCAGTGGCCTTTTAAGCCATAGGTTAGGGGTTCGATTCCCTTCACGCTCACACAGTTTTGCACGGCTTGGCCGGGGGGCGATCCTGGATTATCGGGATCGCTCTTTTTGTTTTAGGGCAAATGGAGTGAGGCGGAGCAGTGATGTATCTACAACGAACCGTTACCCTAAGTATTTTGTTTTTACTGGTTTTGCTCTTGCTTGGGATCGGCTTGATTCTTGTGCCGGCCAGTTATGCGCGCGAGTCGCACCCGCAAGATCAGCCAGACGTTTACGCTGAAGCGTTGGGGCAGGCTAATCTGCGCAGTGGACCGGGCATTGAGTATGATGTCGTGGGCGAGATCGCCGCCGGGACACAATACCGGATTCTGGCGCAGCATTCGCGTGTGCCCTGGTTCATGATCGAAACGCCGCAGTTCGCCGTGCCCGCCGCCTGGGTCTATGTTGATCTGGTCGCGGTGATCGGCAATCTGGCGCTAGTGCCGTATGTGAGCGATTTTGACGCCGTGGTCACGGCAACGTCGATTCCTTCGCCGACGGCAACCGCGACAATGACAGCGACAAGCGCGCCGCCAGTGGTTGATACTGCGGCAGATATTGCAACTGATACTGTGGTGGATACGACGCCCTTTGCACCAACCGCCTCGCCGGAAAACGCGACAACACTCACGCCGACGATAACTTTAACGCCGACGCTGGCGGGAACGATTGCGGTCACTATTGGTGAAGCGAATATCCGTTTTGGTCCGGCGGTGGAATACCCGGTCATCGTCAAGGTGGAAGCGGGCCGCCAATTTCAGATTCTCCAAATTCACTCGACGCTGCCCTGGATGCGTATTGCCCTGGACGAATCGCCCACCGGGTCCGGTTGGGTTTACTCGTCGCTGATCGAGATCATGGGGAGCCTGAGCGGTATCCCGATCACGAGTGTCACCCAGTTCGACTATCCGACGCTGACGCCCACGCCGCAAACGGTGATCGTCAATGGCGTGCCCTGGGCCGATGCCCCGCAGCCGCAAGGCAAATTAGCGGAAACATTGGGGAATGCGATGCACGCCTATTTGCTCGAACAGGGCTTCGCGCCGCACTCGGAACGGATGGCAGGTGCGTTTGTGATGGATTTGGCAACAGGTGATAATTTCGCGCTGAATGATAACGTGGCGTTTAGCGGCATGAGCCTGACCAAGATCGCAATCCTGGCCGCGTATTTCCAGCGTTTCCCCGGTCCCTATGATGAAGATACCGCCTATCTGATCGCGGATACGCTGATGTGTAGCGAAAATATCACGACGAATGAGATGCTTGCACAGATCGGGGATGGCGATCCATTAACCGGGGCGCAGCGCGTGACCGTTTTTCTGCAAAGCCTGGGCTTGATGAATACGTTCATCATGCGCCAATACGTTGTCCGTGAGGATGAAGTGCCCGTTGGCGTGGCGACGCTCACTACCGGGGCGGATCAGACCAGCGCTCACCCGGATGCCTATAACCAGATCGTGCCGCGCGAATTGGGGTGGCTGCTGGCGGGGATGTACCAGTGCGCGAAGGATGGCACGGGTTTGCTTGCCGAGCATTACCCTGACGATTTTACGATCCAGCAGTGTCGCCGGATGCTCTACGCGATGGATGCCAACGAGATCGGCGTGTTTCTGGAAACGGGTGTCCCGGCGGGCACGACGGTGATCCACAAGCACGGCTGGGTGGCGGACACACACGGGGACGCGGGGATCGTGATTGGGCCGGATCGCGCGTATGTGTTTGTGGCGACGTTGTATAATCGTGATTATCTGGAATTTCCCGAATCATCGCCGGTTATGACCGAATTGGCGCGCATGACGTGGAACGCTTTTTATCTCAACGCGCCGCTTGAATTGCCAACCGTCACCAACGCGCAAGCCTTTTGTGATCCGCGCAGTGATCCGGTGATGGGCTGGCTCATGAGTGATGGCGTGCCAATGCCACAGTAAATCGGGTGCATTCCAGATTCGGGGCAAGCCGTTTTTTGTAGGGGCGGGGCTTGCTCCGCCCGGCTATTTTTGGGGTAGAGCAAGCCCTACCCCTACGCAAAAACCAAAAACTCGCCCCAGATTTGGAATGCACCCCAGTAAATCAGCGAGGTTGCCAGATTTCCGGCTTTATACCATACTTGACTTATCGGCCATTTGTTCGATGAATACTTGGTGTTATGCGTATCCCACAACCGTTTCCATACCAGGGCAGCAAGCGCAAAATTGCCCATGAGATTGTCGCTTTACTCCCGAATCATCCGGCGCGTTTAATCGAGCCGTTTGTGGGATCGGGGGCGGTATCATTGCGGGCGGCGGCATCAGGTAAAGCGGAACAGTTCGTGTTTAACGACATCAATGCTCCTTTGATTGCGTTATGGGAACGTATTGTCAATGCGCCAGATGAGATCGCGGACCAATACGCGGCGCTGTGGCATAGGCAACTCGGTCAGGAAAAAGCCTTCTATTTCCAGGTACGCGATCACTTTAATCAAACCTATCGCCCCGATTATTTGCTGTATTTGTTAGCGCGCTGTGTCAAAGCGGCGGTGCGTTACAATGCCAATGGCGAATTTAACCAGAGCGCGGATAATCGCCGCAAAGGGATGCAGCCGGACCGGATGCGCCAGAATATTCGCCACACCGCACGGTTACTCAAGAATCGTGTCAGTTTTTACGCTGTTGATTACCGCGAAATCCTCGCCCAAACACACCCCACTGATGTAGTTTACATGGACCCGCCGTATCAAGGGGTTAACCAGCAAGACCCGCGTTATGTGCAGAGACTCGCGCTTGAGGAACTTAGCGCGGCATTGCAAGATCTAAATGCGCGTAATGTGCCGTTCATGGTCAGCTATGATGGGCGGACCGGAAAAAAAGTGCATGGTCAACTGCTGCCGGAATCGCTTAATCTCACGCGGATCGAAATCAACGCGGGGCGTTCATCGCAAGCTACGCTTTTGGGTCGCAGTAGCACCACATTTGAGTCACTGTATTTATCCGCGAATTTGTCAGCGCATCTGAAAAATCGTTTACAACCTGTTTTGCAACTCTCCCTTTGGACGTGATCGCCATGCCCGATTTGCCGCCCGAATTTATCGCATTTCTGCAAAGCATTACCGGCAAACGCCCGCGTATCGTGATCGATCATATTCTCGAACATGGTTACATCATCACCGAAGAACTCCGCGCTCTCTACGGTTACAATCATCCACCCAGGGCCGCGCGTGATGTCCGTGAGCAGGGCGTGCCATTGGTGACGTTTCGCGTAACTGGCAGCGATGGGCGGCAAATTGCGGCATATAAGTTTGGCGATCCGGCTGATGTGGATCACGATAAACTTGGCGGACGAACCGCTATTCCTAAATCTTTCAAAGACTCATTACTGGAACAGTACGATCAGCGTTGTGCAATTTGTCTGGAAACCTACGATTCGCAATATTTGCAGGTTGATCACCGCATTCCATACGAAATTTCGGGCGAAGAAAACACAGAGACACGCGATCTGTCTGTTTATATGCTTGTGTGCCGTTCCTGCAATCGGGCCAAAGCCTGGACCTGTGAACACTGCCCGAATACAGATACGCGCAATCTTGAAATATGTCAAACGTGTTATTGGGCCTATCCAGAAAATTACAGCCATATCGCCACGCGCCCGATCCGGCGTATAGAACTGGTGTGGGCCGACCACGAAATCTCAGATTTTGACGCGCTAAAACTGCAAGCTGCCATGAATGATGAATTGTTGCCCGCTTATATCAAGGCTATTCTGGCGCGTCATCTCCGGCAAAACGATGCGGAATAAGCTGCAAGGTCATGCAGATTCTACTCCTTGAACCCTACGACACCGGTTCTCATGCGGTATGGCTGCGTGGGTATCAGGCGCATAGCGCGCATGAGGTACGGATTCTGAGCCTGGAAGGGCAGTTCTGGCAGTGGCGAATGCTCGGCGGCGCGGTAACGCTGGCGGACCGCTTCATGGCCTTGGGCACTTTGCCTGATCTGATCGTGGCATCGGACATGCTCGATCTGACGACGTTCCTCGCCTTGACGCGCCCGCTCACGGCGAAACTGCCCGTTGCGATCTATTTCCACGAAAACCAACTCACCTATCCGATTGGGCCGCGCCAGAAATTGCAGCAGCATTACGCCTTTATCAACTATGCGAGTGCGTTGGCGGCGGATGCCCTTGTGTTTAACAGCGCGTTTCATCGAGACGCCTTTTTCGCTGAACTGCCGCGCCTGCTGAAGCACTACCCGGATCACGTCCCGTTGCACACCGTCGAGCCGCTGCGCGAGCGGAGCGCGATCCTACCCGTTGGTTTGGATTTGCAGCGTTATGATGCGTATCGTCCCCAGGCAGCATCCAACTCCGCGACGTGCAGCGGCGGAGTGCGCGACCGGACTCCGCTCATTGTTTGGAATCATCGCTGGGAGTACGACAAAAATCCGCAGGCGTTTTTTAAGGCGCTGTATGCGCTGGCGGATGAGGGCCTCTCGTTTGAGGTCGCGTTGGTCGGCGAAAATACGCGGCAAAATCCCACCGAGTTTGAGGAAGCCCGTGAACGACTTGGATCACGGGTGGTGCAATACGGGTATCTGGACTCATTCGCGGAGTACGCGCGGTTGTTGTGGCAGGCTGATCTGGTGGTCAGCACATCCAAGCAGGACTTTTTCGGGATCAGCGTGGTCGAGGCGATCTACTGTGGCTGCTGGCCGCTTTTGGCGGATCGCTTGAATTTCCCCGCGCTCGTGCCTGCGCGCTGGCATCCCGACACGCTGTTTAAGTCTCCGGCTGTGCTGATCCGCCGCTTGCGCGCGCGCCTGACCGATCCGAGTCCGGCCCCACCTGAGTTACGCGCACACGTCGCGGCGTTCGACTGGCGCAGACTCGCCCCGCAGTATGATGATGCGTTCGCGGCGGTGATCAGGCGCTCGAAATGATCCCCGCGACCTCGATCATATTCCCGATCCGCACCGCGCGCGAATAGCCGACACTATTTTCCCAGTGTGCGCCGGATGACGTATTGCTGCGCTTGGTCATGCTTCCTCTTATTTCCGCACGATGAGCCACACGCCCGCAAACAAGACCAGCATCCCGATGATGCGCTGGACATCCATCGGGCGCGGGGTTGCACCGAGCCAGCCAAAGTGATCCAGCGCTGCCGATAAGATCAACTGTCCGGCAACAACCAGTGTGACGGTGACAGCTATGCCCACACGCGGGATCGCAAAGCTGATCGCCGCAATGATGACTAAGCCAAAGCCGCCAGCGATTAAGGCGTACCAGGGCACATCACGCCATTGGGCCAATTTGCCCCCACCGCGCATGAGGAGCGGCACGCCGATGATTAATGCACCGCCGATATGCACAATAAAGATGCTTTCCATCACGCCGAGTCGTTCCGTGATGATGCTCGATAGCGGCCCTTGCAGCCCTACCGCTATGCCCCCTAACAATCCAAACAACACGACTAACACAATGATGGGCATTTGTTCTCCTGTGCTTTTATGCGTCCCAATACAAAAAGAGTGCCGCTTGACACTCTTTAACTATTCTAGCAGTCCTGCGCGAAAACCAGTTACGAATCCATCTTTTTCAGGAAATCCGCAATGATCGTTTTCTGGCCCACATCACCGGGGAACAATACGTCCACCTGTTCCATATCGCCACTTGCCAGCGAACTGCTGACGACGACACCTTCGCCGTATTTCGCGTGCCAGACGCAATCACCGCCCTTAAACTGAGTCGCCTGTTTTTCGCGTTTCGGTTGTGACCCGCCGCGCGATTCCCGGCGCGTTGCATTGGGCCGCCCAAAGACCGCGGTGCGCGTACTCCAGGTGGTCATCTGGCGGTAAGCATCGGTGTCGGCGCTGCTGCCCGGTTTACGCAAGGGCGATCCCTGCCGGACCTCTTCGGGGATGTCGTACAAAAAGCGCGAGGGCAGATTGGCGCGGCTGTCACCATACAGTGAGCGAATCGTGGCGTAACACAAATAGAGGCGTTCCTCAGCGCGCGTGATGCCCACGTAAAACAGACGCCGTTCCTCCTCAACATCTTTCGCGGCTTGCTGACGCTGATCGCTGGTCGCATTCGGATTCCGCTCCGGCGCAATCGAGCGCGAGTGCGGCAGAATATTTTCCTCCATGCCGACGATGAACACCACCGGGTATTCCAATCCCTTCGCGGAATGGAGCGTAAGCAAGCTCGGCGCGGCGGTTTCGTCGTCGCGCATGTCCACATCCGACACGAGCGACACTTCCTCCAAAAAGGTCGAGAGGGGCAGCCCCGCATAGGTTTCCGCCACGCCGCGCAGTTCAAGCACGTTTTCGATGCGGCTTTCGCCCTGCTGCGTGCCATCATCCAGATACGACAGGTAGCCGGTATCATTCAGCACGCGCGTGATCAATTCGTCCGGCGAAAGTTGGTCCTTGAGTGCGCGCCATTCCTCGACTAAGCCCGCAAATCCGGTGAGCGAATTTCGGGCGCGGGTGCTAAACGGCGCTTCGACATTTTCATCGAGCAGCGCCAAAAGCGCGTGCGGCGGCGTCAGGCCCATCGTTGTCCCCCAGGTATCGAGCGTTTCCAGCGTCTTAAGGCCGATGCCGCGCGTGGGCACGTTGATGATACGCTGCATACTGATGTTTTCGTCGGGATTGTGGATAAAGCGCAGGTAAGCCAGCACGTCCTTGATCTCTTTACGCGCATAAAACCGCGTTGCGCCGATCAAGCGGTAGGGCATCCCGGCGCGCAGAAAACCTTCTTCGATGGCGCGGGATTGCGCATTGGTGCGGTACATGATCGCAAAATCGCCGGGATCGTAGTCTTTGCGGTTGATCAAATCGGCAATGGTTTCGACCACAAAACGCGCCTCGTCATCTTCATTGTAGCCCTCGTAAATACGCACCAACGGCCCGACCTTGCGCTGGCTAAACAACTCTTTCGGCTGGCGATCCGTGTTTTGATCGATTACACCGGTGGCTGCGTCCAAAATCGCTTGATGCGAACGGTAATTTTCTTCGAGCAGGATGACATCCGTATCGGGGTAGTCCTCGCGGAAGCGCTGCACATTGCGGTAATCCGCGCCGCGAAACGCATAAATGCTCTGGTCAGGATCGCCCACCGCGAACAGGTTGCGCCGTTCGCCCGCCAGCAAACGCACCAGCGTATACTGCGCCATGTTTGTATCCTGAAATTCATCCACCAGGATGTGCCAGTAGCGGTTGAGATAGCGCTCTAACACATCCGGGCGATCCTGGAATAAGCGCACCGTATGCACCAGCAGATCGTCAAAATCGCGGGCGTTGTTCTGGCGCAGCAGTTCCTCATAGCGCAGATACGCGCGGCGCACCTTCTCGGCGCTGTAATCGTCCGGCATATACTGCTCCGGCGTGATCAGTTCATTTTTCGCGGCGGAGATTTTGTTCAACATGGCGCGCGGCGTGTTTTTCTTGGGATCGAGATTGAGATCGGCCAGGACCTGCGTCAAAACCTTGAGTTGATCATCCGTATCGAAGATCACGTAATCGCGCGTATAGGCGGTGGCTTCCGCTTCGACGCGCAGAATCCGCGCACAGTTGGCATGAAACGTGCCAATCGCCAACCCGTCCAGTTGGCCCGATCCACTCAGCAGCCCCGTGACGCGATTTTCCATCTCGCGGGCGGCCTTGTTCGTAAACGTCACCGCCATGATATGCCACGCGCGCACGTCGCGTGCTTCGACCAGATAGGCGATGCGATGCGTCAATACGCGCGTTTTGCCACTGCCCGGTCCCGCCAGCACCAACACCGGCCCATCGCCCGCCGATACCGCCGCTTGCTGCTGTGGATTCAGTCCCTTTAAAATATCTGTCACGCCCATAAGCTCCTTTATGCTGTCTTGATAGCTATTGTAGCGATGGATAGGAAGCGTGACCAGGGTAATAGATACTAAACTTCAGGAGCATGAGACCAGAATACAGCTTTAACATCGTGTTTTGAAACTATTACTATCGACCTTATCCACTCATCAATTACACCTAGCCGAGTTTTTAGTTTTCCTTTTGTTCGGCCCGCATATACATACATTCCGTTAGATTCCAATTCACCAATTTGCTCAGAAAAATAAACTTCTGTTTCAACAGCATCTTTCAGAGTTCCCCAGCTAGTAACATCACCGAAATCGTCAACTGCCCCTGCAAAACTACTCAACAACTCAGCCGCTATAGCTTCCTGAAATTCATCGTGTTTGAAAACAAGATCATCAGTGCCAGAGAGAATAGCCAGGAGTTCTTGCCCACTGTTAACGCGAGGAAGACGTGTTCTTTTTAATTTCAGTAGACCGCAACGGATGAGTGCGGTTTGAAAAATGGGGACATTGGGATACCTTTTTGTTTGCGAAAACCGAAAGGA
>JAFGJA010000048.1 GCA_016929355.1 Anaerolineae bacterium
GAACTAAAAACTTATAACTTCTTGTTCCTGATAGAAAAGCCATCATTGCTCGAAACCGTCGAAAATCCAAAAGTGCATAACTTGAGTTGTTTATGTAGGGGCCGACCAGCGTGTCGGCCCAGGGCGAACACATGACGAACCCCAGGTTCGCGTTCGCCCCTACGTGAGATCATGCCAAATCTACATATTTTCTCCATCAGCTTGACTTTGCACAGGCCAATGTGTTCTCAGTTAGCGAGAACTGCCAGAACCTATCAAAACAGCGCGTGTGAGTCAAATTGTGTTATCATTACCGCTAAACACAGTGGGTTAAGGATTGCCATTTTTCCATGTTCGCCAGAATCGCGCCCGCGCTGGTTGGGCTGATCATCCTAAGCGGCAGCATCCCCCACCCTGCCGCCGCCAATGACCCTGTTCATGACGTTTTACAAACAGCTATCGCACACATCGATCTCAACGCCTACCCGATTCTGCCTGATGCGTTTGGCATCGCCGCCGAGATATTCGCGCGCGGCCAAACTCAGGGGCGCGATCCCAACGCCTTGAGCAAAGTCGGCGATTGCAACTCGGCGGAATGGTTGTTTCTACATCCCTTCGCGGCGGGCCAATATGATCTCGGTGACTACGCCTATTTGCAGCCCGTGATCGAGGTTTACGCCGCCTCATTTGACGTGCGCTCGCAGGCGACCCATAACGGACTCACCGTCGCCGCCGCGCGCGATCCGCAGTGGGCGAATCCCGCGCATTGCGAACCGGGCGAAACGCCGCTCACCTGTGAATACCGCCTGCGCAATCCCGCGCTGGCGCTGATCATGTTTGGCAGCAACGATATGTTCGCGCTCACCCCTGACCAATTTGATGCGAATCTGCGCCAATTGATCGCCGAAACGCTGGACGCGAGCATTGTGCCAATCCTCAGCACATTTCCGCGCCATCTGCAATTTGCGGATCGTTCGATTGAGTTTAATCAGATCGTAGTGCAGGTCGCGCTGGATTACGATATTCCCCTGATCAATCTCTGGCTAGCATTAGAACCGTTACCGTATCATGGTATTGCGGCGGATGATTATCACCTCAATGGACCGTATACACAGGCGGGCGATTTTACGTCGGAAACCAATCTACGCACCGGCTATCCTATGCGGAATCTGGTCACGCTGCAAGCGCTGGATCGCGTGTGGCGCGCGGTAACAGGCGAGAAATAACCGCGCCTTACCCGCTATTCTGATCGGATTCATCGTTGCGCGGTTTGCCCCGCAGCCCGCGCCCTATCCACGCAAGCACCGGCAGCAGCACAATCCCCACGACGATCAGCAGCACCACGATCCCTAAAACCGTAATCGCGCTGACCAACCCTTCGCCGCCAGGCGGTTCGGGTGGAATCGGCGTCGGCGTCGGCGTCGGCGTCGGCGTCGAGGTATGAGTCGGCGTATGGGTCGGCGTGGGCGTAGCAGTCGGTGTAGCGGTTAGAGTGGGCGTGGCAGTCAGTGTAGCAGTGGGGGTAGCAGTCGGCGTATGAGTCGGTGTGTTCGTGGGCGTCGGGGTGTCTGTCGGCGTATGGGTCGGCGTGGGGGTATTAGATGGCGTAGCAGTGGGTGTATCCGTTGGTGTGTTGGTCGGCGTGGGAGTATTTGTGCGCGTTGCCGTTGGCGTGCGAGTCAGCGTCAGCGTAGGCGTATCGGTTGGCGTGATCGTCACGGTCTGCAAATCGTCAACGCCGGGTTCGGGCGTACTGGTCACCGTCACGATCAGCCCGGTAAACTCGGCGGTTTGTGTCCAACCCAACAGCCATGCATCCCAGGTTGCGGTTTGATTGGCATAAGCGGCTTGCGTTGCCGTGCGGCGGCGATCCCGCGCGGATTCGGTTGGCGTGGGCGTATCTGTCGGGATAGGCGTCCGGGTTGCAGTCGCCCTATGCGCGGCGGTCTGCGTTAAGGCGGCACGCTGCGTTTGTGTGGCCTGATATGCGGCAGTGATCGTCAGGGGTGCGCCCTGTGTAGCGGTTTGCTGCGCCTGCTGCGTTTGCACAACCGCCGTGATATTCGCGCCGAACTGCGCAACGGCGGCAGTCTGCGTCCCTAATAACGCGCTGACCGTCTGCTGTTCCTCCGCCGTGATCGGTTCATCTTCCCGCCCTGCGATCCACCATGTGATCAGCAGCGCGGCGATCACAACCACGCCCAACCCGGCGAGCATGATCCGCGCGCGGCGAGATGCGTAAGTAGTGTTCACTACGTTCACACCATTTCAAAAAAGGTGCTCACCGCTACTGAAAATTCCGGCAGGATGTGCCCCCCTGTAATCGTATCGTCAGCCGTGTAGATTACCGGGCTGCGCTCAGCCTGCGTATAGACATAGACGCGCTCGGTGGTGGGATACACCACCCACACCACATCCACGCCAAACGCGATCCATTCCTGTGTTTTTTCCTCGATCTCACCCGCGCGATCATGGGGAGAAATGACCTCAACCACTAAAGCAGGCACAATCGCCAAGTACCCATCCGGCAGACCATCTACTGGAATACGATCTTTAGGGATATAGGCATAATCCGGCGCACGCACGGTGCGATCATCGCCGCGCGTGAAAAAACCCGTTTCCGCTGTGACACCGATTCCGGTTTTGTGTGTTTTCAGATACACGTAAAATTCGCCCGAAATTGCATCAGCTACCCAACCGTGTTTACCACCTGCTGCGGCCATAACGCGCAATTCCCCCTCGACCAATTCGTAGCGTTCGCCCTGACCGGTTGTGAGCGTCAATAAATCATCGGCTGTAAAGGTTCGCGTCTCAACCATCGCCTAACCTCCGCTGTTCATCGTTAGCCGAAATTATAGCACAGCCTGATCATTCGGGTGATTCTGCCAAGTCAACCCCGCAGCGCACGCAAAATATGCTACAATGACGCGGACTTTGCTTTTCTTTGCTCTTACCTTGTTTTTCTCTGTGTTCTCCGCGCCTCTGTGGTGAATATGGTTTTAAGGAGTCATCCAACGTGGACCTGTTACCCGTTCAACTTGCTACTATCATTCGCACCGCGATCCAGGCCGCGCAAACGGCTGGCGATCTGCCTGAATTCGACATCCCTGGCGACCTGCCGGTCCAGCGCAGCAGCAAACCGGATCAGGGCGATTATGCCTGCCCGGTAGCGATGCAGCTCGCCAAACCCACCAAGCGCAAACCGCGCGATATTGCCGACGCCATCGCCAAACACATCACAACACCGGATTACGTCGCCGCAATAGAGGTCGCCGGACCGGGCTTTCTGAACATCAAACTCGCTGAGGCGTGGATCGAGCAGCAGATCGAAGCGATCATTGCGGCGGGCGAGAACGTCTTTGCGCTGGACATTGGCACAGGCCAACGCGCGCAGGTCGAATGTGTGAGCGCCAACCCCACCGGTCCGCTCACCGTCGGGCATACGCGCAACGGCATCATCGGCAGCACAATGGCGAATTTGCTCACCGCACTCGGCTATGATGTCGAACTTGAATATTACTTCAACAACGCAGGCCGCCAGATGCGCATCCTCGGCCAGAGTTTGCAGGCGCGTTACCGGCAGGCGCTCGGTGATCAGGCCGAACTGCCCGAAGATGGCTATCAGGGCGAGTACATGCTTGATATTGCGCAAGACCTCGTGACTGAATACGGCGACTCATTGGCCGGTGAAAGCTGGGAACGCTTCAAGGTCGAAGCCGAAAAAGCCATGTTCAAGTGGATTGATGAGAGTCTCGCGCAGATCAACATCAAGTTTGACGTATATTTCAACGAAAACAGCCTCTA
>JAFGJA010000049.1 GCA_016929355.1 Anaerolineae bacterium
ATTTTTACAAGTCCTTTACAAGATTTTACAAGATTTTTGCATTTGGCAACAGCTTTGCCAAGCGCACGGGTGCATTTCACGAAAGTTCATGTAAGGGAGCACCCATGTGTGCTCCCGGTTGCGCGCCGCGCAACATGCGGCAAGCCGCATCGGGCGGACACGCTGGTCTGCCCCTACAAAAAATCCGTGAGCAAACTTGAAATGCACCCTAATCGCACAACAAAAAACCGCGAGTTTTCACCCTCACGGCTTTTAGAATGATCAATTTTTGTGGTCTGTACTGCTTAACCCGCCGCTTCTTCAAGCGCAACGTCGCGGCGGCGCTGTTCTTTCTGGCGGAGATCGTTATTCAGGGTGCGCTTGCGAATCCGCAGACTCTCCGGTGTGACTTCGAGCAGTTCGTCATCACCCAGAAACTCGATGAAATCATCCAGACTCATCACGCGCGGCGGGCCAAGACGAACTTCTTCGCCATAATATTTGGTATGCACGGCAGAGAGACTTTTCGTTTTGGTGACGTTGATCGCCAAATCTTCCGGGCGGATGTGCTGCCCGATCACCATGCCTTCATAGACTTCGGCTCCCGGTTCGATAAAAAATGTACCACGCACCTGCATATGGGTCATCGCATAGGTGCTGGCTGTACCCGCTTCCCAGGCGACCAGACTGCCAAACTGCCGCTTGGGAACTGATCCGGCGAGGGGTTCATAGCCATGATAAAGCGTGTGCATCTGACCGAGTCCGGCGGTGGCGCGCAAAAACTGCGAACGGAAACCGAGCAAGCCGCGCGTCGGCACGAGATATTCCATGTAGGTCGTACCGTTCCAGTTTTCGATATTCTGCATCAGGCCGCGCCGTACACCAAGCAGTTCGACCACTGTGCCCATGATGTCATCCGCGATTTCGATATGGACTTCTTCCACCGGCTCAAGCACCTGATCCGTTTGCGGATCGCGCTTGTAGATCACTTCCGGCTTGCTCACGTCGAATTCGTACCCTTCACGGCGCATGGTTTCGATCAAGATGGCGAGATGCAGTTCGCCGCGCCCACTGACCACAAAGCGATCCGGTTGGTCGCTGTCCTCGACACGCAGCGCGACATTGCTCCGTATTTCGTTATAGAGCCGTTCGCGCAGCCGCCGGGATGTGCCCCACCCGGTTTTCCCTTCGCGTCCGGCAAAGGGCGAGGTATTAACACCGAACGTCATGCGTACCGTCGGTTCTTCGATGCTGATCGCCGCAATTGGTTTTTCAACCACCGGAGCGGCAATCGTATCACTAATGCCGAGCGTTTCCAGCCCGCCAAACGCCACAATATCGCCCGCCATCACCTGATCTACTTCCTGTTTGCCGAGGTTGTGATAGGTGAACAAGTAGACGATCTGGCCCTTGCTGCGTTCGCCTTTGGGTGTGATGCGCGCAATCTCCATGCCGCGCCGCATCGTGCCGGACAGCACCCGCCCGACGCCAATCTGTCCCTTGTAATTGTCGTATTCGAGGGAAGTTACTTGCAGTTGGAACGGCGCATCTGGCATGATCGTCGGACCGGGCACTTCTTTGAGGATCGTTTCGAACAGCGCGGTCAGGTCCGGCTGGACCGTATCCGGCGTATGACCCGCGTGCCCCGCCAAACCAATCGCGTAGATCACGGGGAATTCGGCCTGTTCGTCGCTCGCGCCGAGTTCGATGAAGAGATCGAAAGTTTCGTTCAATACTTCCTCAACCCGCGCATGGTCCCGATCCACTTTGTTGATCACGACGATGATTCGCAGACCAAGCCCCAACGCCTTGCGCAAGACAAAGCGCGTTTGCGGCATCGGTCCCTCAACTGCATCGACCAGCAGCAGTGCGCCATCGACCATGTTTAACACGCGCTCGACTTCGCCGCCGAAATCCGCGTGGCCGGGCGTATCTACGATGTTGATTTTCACGTCATTCCAGGTGATCGCCGTATTTTTCGCCAGAATGGTAATGCCGCGCTCACGTTCTAGCACGTTACTATCGAGGATGCGTTCGCCGGCGGTGGCGGCATCTCGAAAAACTTTCGCTTGTTTGAGCATCCCGTCCACGAGCGTCGTTTTGCCGTGATCGACATGCGCGATGATCGCAATGTTCCGAATATCGGTGCGCGTTTGGGTAGTCACAAAATATGTCCTGTTACAACTCGAATGGGCATGGGTGAGTCGCTGGCGAATCGCGTTACTGCCAGCCAATCCCTAATTTTCAGGCAAAACGGAGGAAATGTATAGTGTCGGTTTTGGCAATGGCGATACAGAGAACAAATGAAGGGGCGCGCGGCAGCAATTCACTCACTCATTATGGGAAATTGTATGTAGGGACGCACGCCGCGCAACCGGGAGCACACATTGGTGCTCCCTTACACAAAACAATGACCAAGAGCGGAAATTAGATCGCTTCTTCGACTTCCATCATCAAATATTCATCAATCGCCTGGGCCGCGATAATGCCATCGCGCGTGGCTTTGCTGACCAATGACGGGCCGCGCACCGCATCCCCGCCGGAGAAAACGCCGGGCAAATTCGTTTCGCCTGTATCGGGATCGGCTTTGACCAGCCCCCAATTATGCGTTTCGAGTTCCGGCTCGCTTTCACTGATCAACGGGTCCGGCCAATAACCGAGCGCCAACACCGCAATATCCGCTTCCACCGTGTATTCGCTGCCCTCAAGCGGGACCGGGCGGCGGCGACCACTATCGTCCGGTTCACCGAGTTCCATACGCTGCACAATCACCTCTTTGATACGCCCATCGTCCCCCGCTTTAAACGCCGTTGGCGCAGCCAGATAGGTGAATTCCACGCCTTCGGCTTTGGCGGCGGCGCGCTCTTTGTGCGAAGCGGGCATTTCTTCCTCAGTGCGGCGGTAGATCAGCGTAACATTCGGCTCCCACCCTTTTTGAACCTGCAACCGGATCGCCGTGCGCACGCAGTCCATCGCGGTATCGCCGCCACCGAACACGACCACGCGCGGCTTGATCTCTACCGGGTCCATACCGGCGGGCCGCTGATCCGCATTAACATAATTGGGCAGCAAGAAATCTGTCCCGGCATAGACGCCCGGCAAATCCTTGCCTTCAAACCGCACCTGCGCATCGAGCATCGCGCCCACGCCGATAAACACCGCGTCGTGTTTCTCGCGCAATTCCTGCACCGAGATATCCTTGCCCACGCGCGTATTATATTTGAATTCAGCGCCCATCAATGCCAGGTCTTCGATTTTGCGCTGCACCACGTCACGCGGCAATTTATAGGTCGGGATCGCGTAAGTCAACCAACCGCCCGCGCTCGGCCATGCTTCATAAATGGTGACGCCGTGCCCTTTTTCGAGCAAACGCTGCGCCGCCGAAATCCCCGCCGGGCCAGCGCCGATCACACCAACGGTCTTGCCGGTGGACGGTCCCGCCTGGGGGCGAGTCCCATGCACGCGCGCGTAATCGGTGACAAAGCGTTCGAGCGCGCCCAGCGCCACCGCGTGCCCGCGTTTCGCCAGCACACATGCGCCTTCACACAGGTTATCTTGCGGACACACGCGCGAACACACTTCAGCTAACGTACTGGTGCTTTCATACACGGCGGCGGCATCAAGGAATTTCCCCTCTGCGATCAAGGCCATCGCCGAGGGAATATCATTATCGAGCGGGCAAGCTACCACACAGGGCTGTTTCGGGCAATACAGGCAGCGATCTGCTTCGGCTTGGGCCGCTTCCGCAGCAAAGCCGAGCTTGATTTCAGCGAAGTCATGGATTCGTTCTTCTACCGGGCGCATGGGGAGTTCTTGCGCGGGGAGTTGCGCTTTTCGTTTGCGATCAGCAGGGTCTAGAGCCATTCGAATTTAACCTTTCAACGGATAAAAAATAACTTGGCTAAAGAAAATTCGGCGATATACAATGGGGAGAATGATCGCCATACCTTCCATGCTAAACGACAACGTCCCTCTGGTCATAGTTTAGAAATGACTGAATCCGGTATGAATAAAATCATGTTTATTGTACAATTTGTGAAATTGCACACAATTACCCGCATTTAGCGCGGCTAGATAGCCGGAAGGACAGCCATTATGCACAAAAAGATCGGCATCATCGGTGGGATGAGTCCCGAATCGACGGTTGAATACTACCAGTACATCACGCGCACCTATACGCAGCGTTTTGGCGATTATGGCTACCCGGATATTCTGATCTACAGCGTGAGTTTTCAACCGTATGTGGATTGGCCGAATCAGGATCGGTGGGATTTGGTCGCGGCGGGCTTGAGCGAGGCCGCGCAGCAGTTGGCAAAAGCCGGGGCCGATTTTATCATCATTGCCACCAACACGATGCATTTAGTGTTTGATCAGGTGCAAGCGAGCGTCAATGTGCCCATGATCAGTTTACTAGATGCGGTGGGGGATGTGATCCAGGCGCGGCAATTTACAACAGTGGGCTTACTCGGTACGCGCTTCACGATGGAGCAGACGTTTTACCACGACGCGCTGACCCAACGCGGTATCAGCGTTTTAGTGCCGGACGCCGCCGATCGCGTGATCGTAAACCGGGTGATCTACGAGGAATTAACCGCCGGGCACATTCGTGACGAATCCCGCGCCGAGTATATCCGCATTATTCAGCAGTTGAGCAAACAGGGCGCGCAAGGGGTGATTTTGGGCTGTACGGAGATTCCCTTGCTGGTCAAAGAGTCAGACGTAGGCTTGCCGCTATTTGATACCACCGTGATTCATGCCGAGGCTGCATTGCGCTATGCGGTTGCGCCGCAGGAAGCATAGTTTCACATGACAAAAAAGGGATGTATGGCGTTTGGCGATACATCCCTTTGCAAATTTACACGACTTGATCCGGCTACTTCTTCACATCATGCCATGTGGTATGGACTTCCGTCTCA
>JAFGJA010000462.1 GCA_016929355.1 Anaerolineae bacterium
CTAGCTACTTGCTGCCATTATAACACCGACCCGACGCGATCAACCTTAAAGTTTGCGGATTCCCCCCTTCAGCTATCTGGGAGGATTCTGTCAGGATCGCGCGCGCCAAAACGGGTATCATCAAGATATCACTTAACTTCTTACCCCCAACTGAGGAAGTGTTGGTCGCGGCGCGCTAGGGCCGTGGCCTCAAGCTTTCACTTAGACCGGTATTTACTTGAGCTGCTTTACAGTCCTCCTTTCTCGTGCTAGGATTGATGTGCTGGTGAGAATTACGCTCAACGGCACGCCCTGATGGAGGCACATAAATGTGTGTGCTGGCGCTAGCGGCAATGCTGTGGGGTACAGAGTGCTTTGAGGAGGATTGTATGAAAAAGTATGGATTGTTGGTGGTGTTGATCCTTGTGATCACGCTGCTGCCTGTCGCGGTTTACGCGCAGGACGGAGAACCGGAACCGCTTGAACTCGCAGGCGGGTACACTATCCTGCTGCCCGATGGTTGGGAGCAGGCCGAGGAAGATGGCGTTTACACCTTTACGCAAGATGATCGCTCGATCACGGTGACACTGCCGGAAGCGTTGGCGGCTGAACTTGAACTGACCGAGGACATGGACGCGGCGGATGTGTTGGTCGCCGTCTACGCGACACTGTTGGAGCAAGAACTCGACAAAGAAGCGGACGTCCAATCCCAATTGGCGGGTGATCGCGTCTTCATGGCAACGCATGAATTTGAGTCGGAAGATGGGGCCGAACGCGGCATGTCCGTCGTGTTGGAACTCGGAGCCGGTCAGTTTGCCCTGATGGAATTCCGCTCACCGGCTGAGGCATTCGAGGAGGCGCTGCCGGATGCGTTGCAGACGATGCTGTCGTTGCAGGTTGCGGTTCCGGCGGATGCTGAACCGTGTTATGTTCGTGCGGCGAAGGATTACGTTGATCTGCGCGTTGGGCCGGGCTTGAATCGCGGCGCTTACACCAATATGGACACCGCTGAAGCTTACCTGGTGATGGGTAAGAAAACGCTCGATGATGGTACGCTGTGGTGGCGGTTGGATATTGCGGATACAGGCGGGGCCAACGAATTGTGGGTCGCCGATGCCGATGTGACAACCGAAGGCGATTGCCAATATGTGCCTGATATGGACGCACCGCCTATCATTTCACCGAGCGGATCGTCAGGTGGCAGTTTGTTCTTTGATTGCTACTACGATTTTGCGCGGGGTAAGATTATTTGTAGAATAACCATCAGATAAGATCGTGTGATGGTATGGCGCTGCGCCTGCATGTGCTCCAGTGTAAGCGGACACATGCAGGCGCTTGTATTTCCCCTTATCTGGGCAACCGATGTTCAGTCCGCTGGTGCGCTCACGGACGCTAACCCAGCCTGCCAGATGCGATCATAGAGCGGCAGACTTTTTTTCTCCCTGTCCTTGCTTGCGGGCGCGGGCGGTTGGGGTATGATCGGCGCCGGGTTAATCAGGAGAATCGAATAATGAATCCCATTTATCTCGACTACAACGCCACCACCCCGATCAAGCGCGAAATCGCGGACGCGATGACTCCCTATCTCTATGAGCATTTCGGCAATCCGTCCAGCGCGCACCCGTTCGGCGTGCAGACCAAAGCGGCAGTCAATGACGCGCGCGATCAGGTCGCGGCGCTGCTCGGTTGTTCGCCCGCCGAGATCGTCTTCACGGGCGGCGGCAGCGAAGCCAATAACACCGCGATCAAGGGTGTAGCGGATGTGTACGGGGATCGCGGCCAGCACATCATCACCAGCGCCATCGAACACCCCGCCGTGAGCGAACCGTGCGCTTATCTCGAACGGCGGCGCGGCTTTCGTATCACCGTGATTCCGGTGGATGAAACCGGGCGCGTCAATCCTGACGATGTGCGCGCCGCGATCACGCCCGAAACGATCCTGATCTCGATCATGCACGCCAATAACGAGGTTGGCACAATTCAGCCCATCGCGGAGATCGCACAGATCGCGCACGAAGCCGGGGCGCTCATGCATGTTGATGCGGCGCAATCGGTGGGCAAAATTCCGGTCAAGGTCGATGATCTCGGCGCGGACTTTCTGACCCTAGCGGGCCATAAACTCTACGCACCCAAAGGGATCGGAGCGCTGTATGTGCGAACCGGGATCGCGTTCGAACCGTTGATTCACGGCGCGAGTCATGAAGCGGGGCGGCGCGCAGGCACGGAAAACGTCTTGCAGATCGTCGGACTCGGTGTGGCGGCGGCACTGGGCGAGCGCGACATGGATCAAAACATGGCGTATCTCTGCGCCATGCGCGACCAGTTGTATCGCACGCTGCGGCAAGCGTTCGGCCCCTACCAGATGAAGCTCAACACCCCGTATGATCCCTGTGATCGCGCGCTGCCGAATACGTTAAGCGTGAGTTTTCGCGGTGTGGAGGCGAATACGCTGTTGGCGCAGATCGGGGATCGCGTGGCGGCTTCGGCGGGCGCAGCGTGTCACGCGGGCGAAGTCACGCTCTCCAAAGTGATCGCAGCGATGGGCGTCCACCTGGATTACGCAATGGGTACGGTGCGGCTCTCGGTGGGTACGCCGACCACGCCGGACGAGATTGATACGGCGGCGCAGGTGATCATTGCGGCGGTGCGCGGGATGCAGGCATAGTTAAGATCATCTGAAGATCGCCATGTCGTTGCACAGCATGGCGATCTAAACCATCCCATCCAACCGCGCCGCGAGATACGCGCCCACATCCGGCCCGGCTGGATTTACCGGCACAAGCGCTAACCGGCTGAAATATAGCGGCTCAATTTGCTGGCGAGATTGCTCAGGGGCATCGTCTGCAACCAGACCTTACCCGGCCCGGTCACGGTTGCCAGGAACAAGCCCTCACCGCCACCCAACCAGTTCATGACCCCTTTGATCATCTGAATGTCATAGTTGCAGGTCGGCTCGTACATGGCGATATGGCCCGGATCAACCTTGAGGCGCTGCCCGGCTTGCAGTTCGACCATTTGCACTTCGCCCGCGATCTCGACAAAGGCCACGCCCGGCCCGGTCAATTTCTGCAAAATGAAGCCTTCACCGCCGAATAACCCCGCGCCGATCTTCTTGCGGAAGTGCATTTCAAGCTGCACCGATTCTTGCGCGCACATGAAGGCGTCTTTCTGGCAGATCATGCTGTGGCCTGCCGGGAGATTCAGGGGGATGATCTTGCCGGGGCTTTCCGGCGTAAAGGTGATCATGCCCTGCGGAACCTGCGAGGTATAGGTCGTCAGGAAGAAACTCTCGCCGGAAAACATGCGGCCCAACGCTTTACCAATGCCGCCTTTTGTGCCGGTTTGCATATCAATGCCATCGGTCATCCAGGCCATCCCGCCCGATTCGGTGTAGAGCGATTCGCCCTGCCCTAACTGAATTTCCAACGCCTGCATGACTGTGCCGTGAATCTTGTATTCCATCCTGTACTCTCTCCTAACTAAACGTATCCAACACGTCAAACGCTGTTTTTACGAGGCCCTTTGAGCCGCTTTTCTGGGTCGCGCCCAGGCTTGGCCCCAATTTGCGCGCCAGGTTGCTGAGGGGCATCGTCTGCAACCAGACCTTACCCGGTCCGGTCACGGTTGCCAGGAATAAGCCCTCACCGCCGCCGATCCAGTTCATGACACCCTTGATCATCTGAATATCATAATCACAGGTCGGCTCGTACATGGCAATATGTCCCGGATCAACCTTGAGACGTTGGCCCGGCGCGAGTTCCATCTGCATCACTTCGCCCACGATCTCGACAAAGGCGAGGCCCGGCCCGGTCAATTTCTGCAAGATGAACCCTTCGCCCCCAAACAGGCCCGCGCCCAATTTTTTGCGGAAATGCATCGCCAACTCGACGCTTTCCTGGGCGCACATAAAGGCATCTTTCTGGCAGATCATGCTGTGACCGGCTTTCAGGTTGAGGGGCAGAATCTTGCCCATCGCTTCGGGCGTAAAGGTGATCATGCCCTGCGGCGCGCGGCAGGTATAGGTGGTCATAAAGAAGCTCTCGCCGGAAAACATCCGCCCGACAGCCTTCCCTAAGCCTCCTTTACCGCTCGTCTTCATGTCAATCCCATCCGTCATCCAGGCCATGCCACCGGATTCGGTGTAAATTGCTTCATCCTGCCCTAGCTGGATTTCGAGGGATTGCATCACTGTCCCGTTGATTTTGTATTCCACGCGATACACTCCTAAATTACTGCGTTGTTTGGCGAAGATCATTGTAACATGATTACGCGCTGCGCACCTACCGTACTCTTGGGGGGTGAAAGCCAGTCAGATTTGATAGCCACTGTCAGATG
This sequence comes from Anaerolineae bacterium, assembly GCA_016929355.1. GTDB lineage: Bacteria > Chloroflexota > Anaerolineae > Aggregatilineales > Aggregatilineaceae > JAFGJA01. The sequence goes on from JAFGJA010000462.1 coordinate 4,315, forward strand.
GTTGTCAGCCTACTGTCAGCTATTTTCTGAGCAGTGGGGGTACAGTTGATGGCAGCGTATATAATCAATTTTGAGAGAGCAATCAATGCACTACTATCCTCACCGCCAATATCTCGTCAAACTTATGTTGAAGTGGTTTTTGCCACTCATTATATTCAACCTACCCATTGTGATCGGGTCCGGCGACGGGGCGGTCAATGGGCTTTCGTTCCTGTGTTTCGTGGATGTGGTCATCTTGATCCTCATCTTTAGCAGCGCGCGCCTGTATTTCAACAGTTTACGCTACGAAATCTATGACGATGAAATCATTGTGACCGCTGGCGTACTCACGAAATCGGTCAAACACGTTCCTTTCCGCACGATCACCAATTTAACCGTCACCCGTAGTTTGTTAGATCGCCTATTGGGGATCGGATCGTTACAGATTCAAACCGCCGGAGCCAGTGGCACTATCGCACCGGAAGAAAACCTCGTGGGATTAGAAAATGTGGATGAACTCTACCAGCGTGTTGCGGGAGAATTACGGCGGTTCAGGGGCGGCATGTCGCCCGATCAAGCCAGCGACAACAGCCTGAGATTACCAACTGAGTATGATCATCAGGAGATATTGCTGGCGATTCTGGATGAACTGCGCGCGATCCATGACGATCTACGGCAATCGTGATCAATCAGACGGAGTGGCTAACAATTTTTACGCGATTCTAAGGCTCCAGACCCTAGTCAAGCGCGGCGTGCCTGAGTTACAATCGAAGCGGTGAAATCTTACAAGGACGGACTACCCACATGCCACGCGACTATTACGAGATTTTGGGCGTGCCGAAAAACGCCTCCAAAGACGACCTCAAAAAAGCGTTCCGCAAATTGGCGCGCACCTATCATCCTGACGTGAACAACGCGCCGGATGCGGAAGAAACGTTCAAAGAAATCAACGAGGCGTATCAGGTGTTGTCGGACGACAACCGCCGCGCCGCCTATGATCGCTTTGGTCATGCCGGGGTCAATGGGGGCGGTTTCCAAACCGGGGGATTCGGTGGTTTGGATGACATTCTTAACGATTTATTCGGTGGCGCATTCGGTGGCTTTTCAGGTTTCGGGGGCAGCACATCGCGCCGCCGTCGGGGACCAGCACCGGGCCGCGACCTGCGCTACGACATGACGATTGATTTTGAGCAGGCGGTGTTTGGCGCGGATATTGATATTGAGGTGAACCGCCGCGAAAAATGTGGGGTGTGTAAAGGCACAGGAGCCAAACCCGGCACGATCCTGCGCGTCTGCCCCGAGTGCGGCGGCGCGGGACAGGTCCGGCGCACACAGCAGGCATTCGGCTTTAATATGGTCAACGTAACCGACTGCCCGCGCTGTAAGGGTAAGGGTGAAGTCGTGGAAACGCCCTGCGAGGAATGTCGCGGATCGGGCACAGTGAGCAAAACCCGCACGCTAACCGTTAAAGTGCCGCCGGGCGTCGATGATGGAATGCAGATTCGGCTGACGAGCGAAGGCGAACCCAGCGCCGAAGGGGGTCCGGCTGGCGATCTGTATGTGGTGCTGCACGTCACCCCGCACGAGTATTTCAAGCGCCGCAACAACGACATTATCCTTGAAATTCCGGTCAACATTGCGCAAGCTACGCTGGGTGATGTGGTCATGGTCCCCACCGTTGACGGGGAAACGGAACTCTCGATTCCGTCCGGCACGCAGTCCGGCACGGTGATCAAGCTGCGCGATAAGGGCGTGCCCAAGCTGCGGCGCGATGGAACTACCGCCGGGCGCGGCGATCAACTCGTGATCTTGACCGTGCAGATTCCGACCAAGCTCAACAAGGAGCAGCGCGATCTGTTCGAACAGTTGGGGCGCACGATGGGCAGCGAAGTTGTCCCACAAAAGGGACGCGGTTTTTTTGATCGCGTGGCGGATTTCTTCGCGGGATGATGGCCTCTTTCAGACACTGCTAGACATTGGGCGCATAGACCCCCACTTAACCTCCCCCATGCATGGGAGAGGAATCAAAGGCGGGGGTTCTGTTTGGAGCAGTTCTACTTGTGACACGCTTGATCGCCCCTCTCGTAATACGATCAAAAAAAGGGACGCAGACCAAATACGTCCCTCGGTGCTGAACCCGTCCCCAAACGAGAAATAGGCCCTGGGTAGGACCTATTTCCCTTGCGCGTATCACTTTGAGGAGGAGGACAGGGCCTTGTTGGTCACGATGGGGCTACGATAACTGGTTCAGCACGCGTCAATGAGACCCTGTCGATTTAGATAATATCACGAATTTTCAAGCATTGCAAGATATAAATCATAAATATAATAAAATCTTTACACTTCTTTACAGTTCCTTACACTCTCGATTGGTGTTATGCTTAAATCATAATCACCGACCCTCGGATATGCCACATAAAAGTTGAGGAACCCTATGGATTGGATCGAAGTTTCACTCACCGTCGATGGCGAAGCCGCCGAAGCAGTCGCCGATGTGCTGCGCAAATACGGGCATCAAGGCGTTTTGATCGAGCAAGCTGGTTTTGAAATGGAAGTGTGGCCGGATGAGATTCCGCCCGCCGATGAGTTGATCGTGCGCGCGTACTTCCCGGCGAACGAACAGGCCGAAACCAAACAGCAGCAGTTGCGCGAAGCGATCTGGCACATGAGCCGGTTGTATCCCATGCCGGAACCGGAATTCAAGGTGATTCAAGAGGAAAATTGGGCGGAAGCCTGGAAAGTTCACTATAAGCCCCTGCGCCTGGGCCGCCATCTCTACATTCGCCCGCAGTGGATCACCGAAACCGACGCCAAGCCCGACGAGATTGTGCTGGTGCTGGACCCCGGCACAGCGTTTGGATCGGGCACACACCCCACCACACAGTTATGTTTGATCGCCATCGAAGACATGCTGGCCGATTGGCCGGGCATTAACGTGCTTGATCTTGGCTGTGGTTCGGGCATTTTGGGGATCGCGGCGCTCAAACTCGGCGCGGCGCATGTGCTCGGTGTGGATATTGACGATCTGGCGATCAAGGCCACCACCCAAAACGCCACCTACAATGAGGTGCAGGATCGCATCACCACCCAGGAAGGCGGCTTAGAAGCAGTCAAGGCGCAGCAAGCCGCGTCCGGCCAGCAATTCGATCTGCTGCTGTGCAACATCCTGGCGAAAGTGATCATTCAACTCTGCGCAGATGGGTTAGGCGAAACGGTCCGGCCCGGTGGCAAAGCGATCTTTAGCGGCATCATTGATACGCAGGCTGATGAGGTTGAAGTCGCGCTGCGGGCTGCCGGTCTGGAACCGACCCGCCGCCGCCTGCAAAAAGATTGGGTCGTGATCGAGGCACAGAAAGCGCAGTAAGCATCAGCGCGGGGCGTGTGCAAGTCGCCGCCCCTCGATTCGCTTTCTATCAACCTGCTCTGAGCAGGAAAATCCTGCGCGATCTGACTCCCCCTCGCCACGCTTGGAGAGGGAGCTGGGGGGTGAGGTAAGTCCACAACAAAATCCGCACCTCATGCGGTTCCGCGATCC
>JAFGJA010000050.1 GCA_016929355.1 Anaerolineae bacterium
AGGTTAAACGGCAAACGGTTGTAATTGGGTCAGCTAGGTTAGCGCTGCGCGGAAGGCATCCAGCATATATTCGATGTGGTCTTCGGACAAACCAGGGTAGACGCCGATCCAAAACGTTTGATTCATGATGATGTCGCTGTTGGTCAGGTTCCCCACGATCCGGTAGGACGCATCTTTGTAAGCTGGTTGCCGGATCAAATTGCCGCCGAATAACAAACGAGTGCCAATCCGTTTTTGATTCAGATAGTGGGTCAGTTCGTTCCGGGAAATGGGCGCATTGTCGCGGACCGTGATCACAAACCCAAACCAACTTGGCTCGCTGTTGGGCGTCGGCTCCGGCAATAGCAAGTAGTCAGCGAAAGGAGCCAATCCTTCACGCAGCAGCGCCCAGTTTTTTTGCCGGGTGGTAATGAAATCCGGCAGTTTTTTCAACTGGGAAACCCCAATCGCCGCTTGCATATCGGTGACTTTCAGGTTGTAGCCAATATGCGAGTAAATGTATTTGTGATCGTAGCCATACGGCAAATCGCCTAGTGCCCATTCAAAGCGTTTGCCACAGGTGTTATCTTTACCGGGCGCGCACCAACAATCGCGGCCCCAGTCACGGAATGACTCAGCCAGCTTTTTCAGGGCGGGTCGATTGGTGAGTACGGCCCCGCCTTCTCCCATTGTGATGTGATGCGCGGGATAAAAACTGAGCGTGCCCAGGTCGCCAAATGTCCCCGTATACCGGCCATTGTAGCGCGATCCCAACGCATCACAGTTATCCTCAATCAGCCATAGATTGTGGCGTTGGGCGACATCGGTTACGGCGTCCAGGTTAAAGGGATTGCCCAGCGTATGCGCGAGAAAAATACCTTTGGTGCGGGGGCTAATGGCCTCTTCCAACCGCGTAACATCGATATTATAAGTGCCCAATTCGACATCAAGCAGCACGGGAATCAAGTTATTTTGAATAATCGGATTAACCGTCGTGGGAAAACCGGCGGCTACCGTGATGATTTCATCGCCCGGCTTGCACTGCCGGCCCCCCAATTGCGGGGAAGTCAGGCACGAGAGCGCAACCAGATTGGCGGATGAGCCTGAGTTGACCAACAATGCATGGCGGACATTGAGAAATTGCGCCAGACTCCGCTCGAAATTTTCGGCAAAACGACCCGTTGTGAGCCAGAAATCCAGCGCCGAATCCACCAGTGAGGTCAGGTCCTCTTGATCAAAAACACGCCCCGAAACCGGCACAGGCGTTTGCCCCGCCACAAAATCCGTGCGCGGCCAATTCGCGGCGTAGAATTCTTCAACGAGGTGCAGAATTTGAGCGCGGAGTTCCTCAGGTGACATGCGGTTGTCCTTCTTTCATGGTGCGTAGCCCTTGTTTGTAATCCAGCATCAAACGCCCCAAAGTCTGTTCGATTTTGGTGACGATCATGCCAGCTTGCAAGGGGCGAGGTGCAATTTGATTAAGTGCCTGAGTTTGCACAGGTTGAATCAAGTCCGGGTTGAGATCAAAAACGCGGGCCGCCTCTAGCGCGAAATCATACCGGCTGGCACATGCGCGCCCCACAATGTGATAGATACCGGTGGCATCCCGCTTGATAAGATCAATGGTAGCGTGAGCCAGATCGGGCGCATAGGTCGGACTGCCAACCTGATCCATTGGGACGCGGATTGAGTCGCCCCTGTTGAGGGTTTTGATCAGGCGGTATATAAAGTTTTTGCCCTGTGATTCCCACCCATACACAACAGTGGTCCGAATAATCAGGTAATTTTGTGCATGGAGGGCGATCAGGTGTTCCGCCACCAGTTTTTGCCGTCCGTATTCGTTAAGCGGATTGGCGGGCGATTCTTCACCATACGGCCCATGTTGACCGTCAAAGATGTAATCCGACGAAAAGTAGACCAGTTTGGCTTGTATGTTATTTGCTGCCTGCACCAGATGCTGAACGCCAACCACATTAGTCTGGTAGCCTTCCGCCGGGTGTTGCTCGCAATAGTCAACATTGGTGAGCGAGGCGGGCACTAACACTGTTTGCGGCTGGAGCGTGCGCAGCAGATCATCGACCTGGGCCGCGCGGCGTACATCCAATGGCAACAAACCGGCGCGAGTATGGTGGTGATACGTCCCGGTCACCGCTTGATCCTGTGCCGCGAACCCGGCCATCAGCGCTTCGCCAACCTGACCGGATGCTCCAATGACAAGGTTAGGAACTGTTTGGCTCACATGATTACTCACCGGTGTTTTAAGGCCCAATCGTAGGGGATGTGATTATCAAACGGATCAACCCGATCAATTTCGTCTGGATCATGGGGTAAAGTGGCGCAATTGGCGACGATGGCAAAATCAACCCCGACGCCTTTGAACCCATTCCAGACCATCGGCGGCACACGGACCAGGGCATAATTCGAGTCGCCCAGGAATATTTCCTGCACCGTGCTCTGCGTTGCGGATGCGGGACGATCATCGTACAGCACTAACTTGATCGTGCCTTTGGGGACCGCATAAAACAGCGTCATTTCTTTGTGGATGTGCCACCCCTTGACCACGCCGGGGTAAACCATCGAAAAGTAGATTTCCCCGAAGGCTTCAAAGTGCGGATCATCACAGCGCAACATGTGCATGATTTGGCCCCGCTCATCTGGAATGCGCTTAAGTGGGTGAATCATGACGCCATCGATCATGGGGGTTGCTCCTTATATATCCGAATAGGTTCGCGCGGGCGAGTGGCCCACGATCAGCCCGCGTCGTATGCCAGAAATTCACGATACCAGGCGACGGTTTCGGCCAGACCATCAACTAACGAGTAGTGCGGTTTCCAGTTTAATATACTGTGGGCTTTGGTGGTATCCAGGTATTGTGATTTGATCTCACCCTGGGCGGTATTTTGAATATCCGGTTCCAGGTGGTTACAGTCCATGATCTGGCGCAGATGATCGACCAGTTCCAGGACGTTGAGCGGACTTTCCGGGCCAAAATTGAAACTTTGCCCCATCACCGCCGGTTTTGCGATCTGTTCGGCCAGCGTCATATAAGCCTGGGCAATGTCTTTGACGTAGACATAATCGCGCACAAAGGTTCCATCGCTGCGAATAACCGGGCGCTCACCACGCAGTAAAGCCCGAATCGTGCCGGGCACAATGCGGCTCCAGTTCAGATCGCCGCCGCCGTAAATGTTGCCACACCGCGCAATCGCTACTGGCAGTTGGTACGTGTGATAGTAGGTCTGGGCCAGTAAATCGGTGCAGCTTTTGGATACCTCATAGGGATGCTGCCCCTGAAGTGGCATATCTTCCGTGTAGGGCAGTACTGGCTGCGTCCCATAGGCTTTGTCACTGGAGGCAATGACAATGCGTTTAACAAGATCAGGATGAATACGGCAGGCTTCGAGCAAATTGTAAGACCCGCGAATGTTGGCTTCGAAGGTCGGCAAGGGGGAGCGATGAGCTACACCCACAATAGGCTGTGCGCCTAAATGAAATACGGTATCAATTTCCTGTTCATTGATCGCGCGTTCCAACGTGGCGAAATCTTCCAGACGCCCGTAAACTGCCGTTGTTCGGCGGTAATCTTCCGAGCGGAATAGCTCCGACTGCGGATCAGCATCCCGGATCAGGGTAACAACAAACGCACCGGTTGCCAGCAGTTCTTTGACGAGCCATGTACCAACCATCCCGGTTGCCCCGGTTACAAAGACGCGGCGGCCTTGCCAAAATGAATTCTCCACTACCACACCTTCCAGGGTACGTGATCGCTGTGCCATAGGTTGTTGAGCATTTTTTTGTCTCGCAGCGTATCCATACACTGCCAGAAATCATTGTGGCGAAACGCCGCTAACTGATTCTCGCGGGCCAGCCGTTCCATCGGTCCGTGTTCCCAGATCGTATCATCCCCTTCGATGTAGTCGATCACGCCCGGCTCAAGCACAAAAAAGCCGCCATTGATCCAGCCGGCCCCGGTTTGTGTTTTTTCCTGAAAAACCCGGATCATGTCGCCCTCAAACACAATATCCCCAAAACGGGCGGGTGGGCGAACGGCGGTCACAGTGGCGAGTTTACCATGCGCACGGTGGAACTCAAGCAGTTGACGGATGTTAACGTTGCTGACTCCATCTCCATACGTGAGCATAAAGGGTTCGTCGCCGATGTACTGGGCGAGGCGTTTCACCCGTCCGCCGGTCTGGGTAGCGATGCCGGTATCGAGTAGATGGACCTGCCAGTCTAGCTTTTCGCCATCATGGATGGTTACATTACCGGTGGCAAGGTCTACGGTGAGGCTTTGGCTATGTTGCCGGTAGTTGATGAAATAATCCTTGATAAAATCGCCTTTGTATCCCAACGCAATCACAAATTCTTTAAAGCCATAGGCGGCATAGCCTTGCATAATATGCCAGAGTATGGGGTGAGAACCAATTTCGACCATTGGTTTGGGGCGAACAATGGTTTCTTCTAAGAGGCGTGTGCCAAACCCTCCCGCGAGAATACAAACTTTCATAAAAACCTCCAACAATATTATCCCAGACTCAGGCTATTGTGTCCTACGATCAAAATCGATGCAAATCGCGCTCTATTGCTTATTTTTGCCGCGACTTGCCAGCAGTGCGATGGTAATTAGTCAGGATAAAAAACGCACGACTGAGAGAGATAGTTCCAAGTCGTGTAAGAAGGAATAATTGATAGATTGCGGGACAAGAAGGTAAAGAATCGAAGTGATCCCAATTGGCCATGCTGGTGTCGGGGTGCCCGGACTCGAACCGGGGACCTCTGCGTCCCAAACGCAGCGCGCTAACCAACTGCGCCACACCCCGCTAACGGCTAAGTATACACCACTCCGCCACGCCCTGACAAGGGTGACAGCACCGGAATATTAGAACGCTATCAGAGAGGTGCGATCCCGCTCAAAACTTTGTTAGACTCTGCATACCAATCTAAATTGATGTATACAGGGAGATGAGATAATGCCTGTTCGTAAAGCAGAAGCAATATGGCAAGGTGATCTAAAGAGTGGTAAGGGCACAATGGCGCTGGCAAGCGGCGCATTTGAGGGGGCGTATTCGTTTTCCACGCGCTTTGAAGATGAACCCGGCACAAATCCCGAAGAATTGATCGGCGCGGCTCATGCGGGCTGTTTCTCGATGGCGTTCAGCAATGAACTCGCCAAAGCCGGTTTTGTCCCGGATCGCGTGCATACGGTAGCCAAAGTTCACCTGGATAAAACCGATAGCGGGTTCAAAATCACCAGGATTGAGCTGATCACGGATGCGAAAGTGCCGCATATTGACGAAGCCCAATTCCAGGAAATTGGTGCGGCGGCGAAGGTGGGCTGCCCGGTGTCGCAGTTGCTTGGTCCCGGCGCAGAGATCACGCTTGCGGCCACGCTAGAAAATTAATTGATCAATACCAGGGGCAATGCTGGTAGTGACACAGCAATTGCCCCCGAATTTTTCTTTCCCCGCCATCATCCATCTAACACGTCTTCATCCGCGTCATCATCCAGCACAAACGGCGCAGCAGTAGGCGTTGATAATGGTATTTGGCGCGTTAAGGCGCGTTTGAGATCATCCGCCGTTGTGACCGGAGCCGCGCACACAAAATTCTCGCAAACATACGCCGCCGGATCACCCTCGCGCAGCGTGCGGTGACGCAGCAAGGCGGGCATGGCGTTGCCATCGGCGTTACGTGACGCATGGGCCACAATCGCTAAGGGGCGAAATTGTCCGCGAATCATGTCGAGCATGGCGCGTGTCTGCTCGTGGGCCAGATCGCCAATCAGCGCAATTTCCACCGGGCGGCGCAAATACATATCCAATCCGGTCAGCAGTTGCCCAAACGCCATCGGGTATTCATTGATTGCATTTCCTAATGCGCGGTAGATGGTCAAAGCGGCATCTTCATAGCGCGTTTCCGCCGAATAACCGGTCAACCGCAGCAGGTTATAGCCCATCATCGCATTGCCGGAGGGGGTCGCATTATCCTGCACATTGCGCGGGCGCACAATCAATTCGTCGTGATCGTCGCTGGTATCGTAAAACCCACCATCCTCCGACTCGAAATGTTCCAGCACCACTTCCGCAAGGCGCTGCGCTTCAATAAACCAGCGCGCGTCAAACGTCGTCTGATACAGTTCGAGCAGACCATCGATCACCTGCGCGTAATCTTCCAGGTAGCCGTTGATCTTGCTGATGCCGTCTTTGTGCGAGCGCCACAGCCGCCCCGCATCATTCATCATGTCGCGCTGCAAAAATTCAGCATTCGCCACCGCCGCCCGGCGATACAGCTCGTGATCCAGCACGCGCGCGGCTTCGGCAAACGCGGCGAGCATCATGCCATTCCACGCCGCGAGCATTTTTTCGTCACGCCCCGGCGCGATCCGGTTTTTGCGCAGCGTGAACAACACCGTTTTAGCGGTATTCACATCCGCGCGCATCTGTTCAATATCGAGGCCATGCCGCACCGCGACCCGTTCCATCATATCGGCAGCGTGCAAAATATTCTTGCCCTCAAAATTGCCGCCGCGCGTCACACCCCAATAGGTCAGCACCGCATCCACATTCGGCACAACACCCGCCAATGATTCGCGCAGTTCGGCCTCAGCCCAGACGAAAAATTTCCCTTCCTCGCCTTCGGAATCGGCATCCTGCGTGCTGTAAAAGCCGCCGTTATCGTCGGTCATTTCGCGCATGACATAATCCAGCGTATCGATCACGATCTCGCGGAAAAACGCCTCGCCGGAAATTTGCCATGCGTGGAGATAGACGCGCGCTAGCTGCGCATTGTCGTACAGCATTTTTTCGAAGTGCGGGACCAGCCATTTTTCATCCACGCTGTAACGGTGAAAGCCGCCGCCCAACTGATCATACATGCCACCTTCGGCCATTTTACGCAGCGTGAATAGCACCGCTTGCAGCACTTGATTGTTATTGGTGGCGACGTGGTAGCGCAGCAGATATTCCAGATTCACTGGACTCGGAAATTTTGGCCCGCCGCGCGTCAAACCGCCATGCACCGGATCAGCGCGACTCAGCATGACCTCAGCGGCAGCATCGAGTAGATCAAACGTCAGAATGTCCGATTCGGCGGCGAGATTGTCAAACGCGCTGCGACTGAGATCATTGGCGATGCCGCGCGCCGTGCGTTCAACATCCTTGCGTTTTTTGCGGTACGAGTCGATCACCAGTTCCATCACCTGCCGGAAACTCGGCATTCCGTAACGTGCTTCGGGCGGGTAATACGTCCCGGCGTGGAAGGGATGGCCCTCCGGCGTCATGAAAACCGTCATGGGCCAACCGCCGTTGCCCCGGTTAAAGAGCAACGTCGCCTGCATGTAAATGTCATCAACATCGGGGCGTTCTTCGCGGTCTACTTTGATGCAGATAAAATGCTCGTTCATGTAGGCGGCGGTGTCGTCATCCTCAAAACTTTCGTGCGCCATGACATGACACCAGTGGCACGCCGAATAGCCCACACTGAGCAGGATCGGCTTATTCTGCGCCTGCGCCGCCGCAAACGCTTCATCCCCCCAGGGATACCACTCGACGGGGTTATCCGCGTGTTGAAGCAAATAGGGGCTGGTTTCGTGTTGTAAACGGTTGGGCATAAAAACCTCAGTCGTTAGTTTGTAGTTTTTGGTTGTTGGTGAATAGATTATAGCAGGGGTGGTCAGCGGGTGTTTGGAGCATAGAGGCTAGCTTTGATTTTGGTACAGTGATCGGAGGCAG
>JAFGJA010000463.1 GCA_016929355.1 Anaerolineae bacterium
CCCCGACTATTTCCCAATGTATACCATCAACGGCCAGTGGAAACACGAAGGTGAAGCCTGGACCAACTGGTGTGAAGGTTTTCTGGGAGGGCAATTGTGGCTCGTCTATGAACAGAACGGTGATCCCTGGTGGCGTGAACGCGCCGAACATTATTCGCGCTTGATTGAGCATCGTAAAACCGATCGTAATGTGCATGATCTAGGATTTTTATTCTGGTCAACCTGGAAACGTTGGTATGACCTGACCGGCGATCCCGCCATCAACGAGATTGTGGTCGAGGCAGGACGCACCCTATCCTTGCGCTTCAAGGAAAAAGGCCAGTATCTGCGGTCGTTTGTGGCGGAAAAAAGCCTCTTCATCGACATCATGATGAACGTCGGCATCATCTTTTACGCGGCGCAGCAAACGGGCGATGTGGAACTGCTGCGCAAAGCGACGCAGCATGCGTTGACCACGCGGCGCTATCTTGTGCGTGGCGATGGCAGCACCTCCCACGAAGGCATTTTTGACACGGAAACCGGCGCATTTTTGCGTCAAAGCACGCAGCAGGGCTGGCGCGACGATTCGTCATGGGCGCGGGGTTTGGCCTGGGCGTTATATGGGTTTGGCACGGTGTACGACTTCACTGACGATGCGCGTTTTCTGAATACGGCGGAGGCCTGTGCTGCCTATTATCTCGAAAACACACCGGCGCATGGAGTGCCCCCTAACGACTGGATGGACCCTGATCCCGATCCGGTGTATGAAAGTTCTGCCGCGGCGATCACTGCCAGTGGGCTGTTTAACCTCGCGCAACTCACCCCCGATCCTCTGCGGGCGCGCTTGTACCGAGATTACGCGCTGCGCATTGTTGACACGCTCACGGGACCCGAATTTCTGGCGATTGATACGCCGGGATGGGAAGGCATTCTGAAGCACGGTACGTATCACCAGGAAAAAGGGCTGGGTGTTGACGAAAGCGTGATGTGGGGTGAGTACTTTTTCTTGGAAGCCGTGAGCAAAGCGATTAAGGAGTTGGGCAATGGCTGATCGCGTGGCGCTGGTGACAGGCGCGAGTCGAGGCATCGGGCGCGGGATCGCGGTGGCATTGGGTGCGGCGGATTGGCAGGTGGCCGTTAACTATCGCGGTAACGAGATGGCGGCGAATCAAACAGTCGCCGCTATCCAGGCGGACGGCGGTACAGCTCATTCTTTTCAGGCCGACATAACCATCTCAACGGACCGCGCCCGCCTGATCGATCAGGTGATGGAACGCTATGGGCGAATCGACATACTGGTCAATAATGCGGGTGTTGCGCCGAGCCAACGCATGGATGTTCTCGAAGTCACTGTCGAGAGCTATGAGCAGGTGATGGATACCAATCTCAAAGGGCCGTTTTTTCTCACTCAGCAGGTCGCCAATATGATGATTGACCTGTTGCGAGCAGGGACCATCGAATCGCCGAAGATCGTCAATATCAGTTCGATCAGTGCCTACGCCAGCAGCCCCAACCGGGGCGAATATTGCATGTCCAAGGCAGGCATGAGCATGATGACGCTGCTTTTTGCCGATCGTCTGGCCGAATACGGCATCAATGTGTACGAGGTCCGCCCCGGCATCATCGCCACTGACATGACCAGCACCGTGACCGAAAAATATGATTCCTTAATCGCGGAAGGTCTGACGCCGATCCGCCGGTGGGGACACCCTGACGATGTCGCCAAGGCAGTTGTTGCCCTCGCCGAGAACTATTTGCCATTTTCCACTGGAGAAGTCATTAACGTGGATGGTGGCTTTCATTTTCGCAGACTGTAACGAAGGAGTTATTCACTAATGACTCAATTTCGCCGTGTTGCTCAACTCAAAACTGCCGCCCAATTCCGCGAGTATCTCGCTTCGCTCAACATCGATTTGCCCTTCGATGAACTATTAGAATCCGGCCCCGACTCGCCGCTGGCCCAATCGCATTCAACTGGTAAGTTCACGTTGGGCAACCGCTTCTGTGTGCTGCCGATGGAAGGTTGGGATGGAACAGCGGATGGTCGGCCCACCGAGTTGACGGCTCGTCGATGGGAGCGCTTTGGTTTGAGCGGGGCCAAGTTGATTTGGGGCTGTGAGGCGGTTGCCGTGCGACATGATGGTCGCGCCAATCCTAACCAACTCATGATCAACGAAAAAACGCTCGGTGATCTAGCCGCATTGCGCGAAAGACTGGTCGCTGCCCACGCCGAACACTATGACACTACCGATGACCTGGTTGTCGGCTTACAACTCACACATTCGGGGCGATTTGCGCGCCCTGATATGGGGGAAGGGCTGAAACCTCGCACTGCCTACCGGCATCCCATCCTGGATGAGAAATTCGGCATCACCGACGATTCAGCCGTGATAACTGATGACGAGATCGATCGGCTGGTCACTGACTTTATCCAGGCGGCGCGGTTAGCGCATCAGGCCGGGTTTGATTTTGTCGATGTGAAACACTGCCATGGCTATCTGGGCCATGAGTTGTTGAGCGCCGTGGATCGTCCGGGTAAATTTGGCGGCTCGTTTGAGAACCGGACCCGTTTCTTGCGGGATATCGTCGCTGGCATTCGCGCGGAAGTGCCCGATCTGGACATTGGGGTGCGTCTGAGTGCGTTTGATTGGATTCCCTTCAGGCCAGGTGCAAATCGAATTGGCGAACCGGCTGATTATGCGGGTGATTATCCGTATGCATTTGGCGGCGCGCCCAACGGCACCGGCATCGATCTCACCGAACCTCGCCAATTTCTTGATCTGTTGTGCGAACTGGATATCGAATTGACGTGCATCACGGCAGGCAGTCCCTACTACGTGCCACATATCCAGCGCCCGGCTTTGTTTCCACCCTCGGATGGGTACCAACCGCCGGAAGACCCATTGGCGGGGGTTGCGCGCCAAATTCAGGTGACAGCGCAGCTCAAACAGCACCGGCCTGAGCTGACACTCGTTGGGTCTGGATATTCGTACTTGCAGGAGTGGTTGCCCAACGTGGCCCAGTATGTTGTTCGTACTGGGATGGCTGATTTTGTCGGAATCGGGCGGTTGGTTTTGTCCTATCCGGACATGCCCGCCGATGTGTTGACCGGGAAACCTCTGCAACGCAAGCGCATCTGCCGGACGTTTAGCGACTGCACAACAGCCCCGCGTAATGGTTTGGTGTCGGGGTGCTATCCGCTCGATGAGTTCTACAAGCAGCGCGAGGAATTCCAGACGCTGGCGGCGCTCAAAAAAGAACAATAACGTCAGTCACCTCTGGCGACAGTCGGAGCCAACCAGGGCGGCATTGGAGCCTCCTGTTCTGCTAAATGACTCGCGTAGAGGAATCGGTAAATGTCATTCGCATAAAACTGCGGGTAGGGCCTTTCGGGCAGCGTGTCAATGAAACGCTCCATGATCGTTTCGGCCAGTTGCATGTCAATGCCTGCCTCAACTTCGTAATCGAAATAGATCGCCAGGTCTTTGTCTGGTTCCTCAAGGATGCGCTTGACACTGTACTGACCGGGGAAGCGGTGCGCCGGAGAATAGCGCTCCATCAAGAATGTGCCCAACGCTGCCGAATGAATCGCGGGTTTGTGTTCGAACAGGAAGTCAACGGTTGCCTGCGCATCATCCATTGTTTCGCCAGGAAAGCCAAAGAAGAAGAAGGTATGGTTCCAGATACCCGCTTCGGCGCTTTCAAACAGGATGCGACTCATATGCGCTAATTCAGTCCCCTTCACCATATGATCGATGACCGGCTGTGAGGCGCTCTCCAGGCCAAACAAGAGCATTCGGCAGCCACCGCGCGTCATGCTGTCCAGCAAGTCGCGGGTAATCACCTTTTCGAGCCGCACACAGCCGCCCCAATGCAACGGCGAACCCGCCTCCTCCAGCATGGGGGACAGGTCACGCAGGTTACGCGGCGTGATCGCTTCATCCGAGAAAAAGATATGCTTCACGCTGTACTTTTCGCGCAAGGTATGCATCTGGTCGGCAAGGTGTTCGGCGCGCAGTTGGCTGAAAGACCCAGCTTCACCGTAGCCCACATTGCAAAACGCGC
>JAFGJA010000464.1 GCA_016929355.1 Anaerolineae bacterium
GCAGGAGAACCGGGAATCACATGCAAATCGCTGTCCCAGGTCGAAGGGACGATCAAACGCTGCAACACGGCCCCGGCCTGATTGGGGCGCGCTAACAGGACTTCGCCCAGGCTGGCGGCACGATCCCAATCCCGATGCCCCGTTGCCAGCAAAGTCGCGTGTGCCTGTGAATCGGTATCGACTAACAAAACCCGATGCGGCAAATTATTATGGCGCAGCAAAATCACCAGGCCATGCGCCAAACTCACGGCAGTCGTCGTTTTGCCGACACCGCCCTTATTATTGGTCAGACAAATACTGCGCATTAATCCCGTGCCTATAACATAAGAGGGGAAACACACGGCGCTCCCCTGGATCGTAAACTATATAGAGTTGACTAGGCGATCACCCGGTGTTTGATCCTGCTCAACCAGCCATAACCGCCCTTCATGTCTGCTGTTCCTGCGGTTCTACTTCCAATCCGGCCAGATACCACGCCGCCGACAGTTCAACCAACCGGTACAAATTCACCGCGCGCCGCCAGCGCAGCCCAAACCGCAAACTCAATTCCATCAGCGCATCCCAAACGGGCTGATCAAAATAGGCGGTGGTGCGGTGCTGTTTCGCGTTATGAAATTCCAGTTCGCCAATGGGCGTCAATACGGGGCGATCCACCAGTTCGCGCAAGCCTAAAATGCCGGGAATGGACATCACCCCCGCCGGTAATTGAATCTCATCCCCTAACAAATCGTGCAAATCGGAGATGAGCTGCCGGGCGGCATCGTTATACAGGTCTGACGTACTGATATAATCCACGCTGGCCTCAGACTGAGCCTTCGCCAATTCCTTCATCCGTGAATGGAGATGCACAGCATAAAAGCCCGTCGTCGGCACCCGATTCTTGGGAGGACGCCCCCGCCGCGAACCCTTTGGGGTATCTTGTTGTTCCTTCACCATTTCAACCAAACGGCGAAAGCTTCCATCCCGCTCAGTCAACACTCATGCTCCCGTATCTGCTCAAAGCCACCAGAAGAATAGTCAAAACACTCTACTCGATTTCATCGCGGATACGTGCCGCTTCCAACGCGGGCGCGGTCACATGATCCAGACCAAATTCTACAATGTACCAGAGCGCCGCACCAGCCAATTTGATCGCTTTGCGCGGGTAGCCCTTAGACAAATCATACAACAAATCCATCGCATCCGGCAGGAAAAGCGGCGTCTTACACCCGGCCCGGTTCAGGCGAAAGTTCACCAATTGGGCGGTTTCCGCCGGGGTGAACGGTTCCAGCGTCGAACGCGCCGCCACGCGATCATTCAAATCCGGCGCGTTATGCAGTGACACGCGCATATCTTCCTTACCGATCAACACCACCTGAATCGGCACGACGCCGCCCGCATTAAAATTGAACAACTCGCGGATAATGTTCAATTGACGCGGCACTAAAGACTGCGCCTCATCGATCATGATGATACAATTTTGTCCCGCCGCGAAAATATCCAGCACCATCGTGCGCAAATCTTCCATCAACCCGTCATTGGTGCGCTTGGTCGTTCTGCCCCCTAATTCCTCCACAATCCGGCGCTGCAATTCGCGCGTGCCGGGATGGGGCGGGTCGGGCACGTAAGCCACAACGGATGGTTCGCGGACATCGCCCGCCGTATAGGAATTGTAAATATACCGCGCCAACATCGTCTTGCCAGTACCGTAATCACCAATAATGACGCTCAACCCTTGCCGTTGGTCAATGGCAAAGGTCGTTTTGGCGAGCGCGCGCGCTGTCACACCCGCTACATACAGATAATCAGGATTAGGCGCTAGTGAAAATGGAAAAGTATACATGCCAAACATGCGCTGCAAATCTTCCAGGCGGCGCTGGGTGACCGTTGGATCAGGCTGAAACGAGGGGGTTGTGAGTTTGGGTTTTAGTTTAGAAGCCATCTAACCTCTCCTGATTACCGAGACTATACCATACTTTTCGCGCGGACAGAAATCATTGTTCCAATTTCACGAACTAGCTTAATGATACCACAGTTTTTGTTAAATTTTTAGTTAGAAGTGCAAATAGGACTTATTCCGCACACTTTTGATTGACTCTTATGGCGAGAAATGATATTATCGCAAATTAGGGCAGGTTATAGTCAATGACACGTTACGCACCAGACGTTACACTATAAAATGACCAGTCACAGGTGAAGACAGCCCAGCAAATTTGCCCTATGATGATAACGTGTGCCCGTTTTAATCGTCTGAGAGCTTAGCACCATGTCCGAAAGTGCGGATTCAACCCCCAACCTGGAGCTAACACGGGAATATTCCACGCCCTATAATGCTCTGATCCGCGATGATGTCGTGATGGGCGTGCCGCGTTACTTCCTGGAACGCTGGGTTCCCATCTTAGGAACGAATGCGGCGACTGTCGTCAATACACTGCGGCAATTGACCTATCGCTGTTCCCGTGAGCAGCCAGAAACCCCGATCAACCCGTTCAACCAAACGGTCACTATTAGCGGGACCGCATTAGCGCGCGAAGCGACCATGTCGCGGCGGCATCTGTACACCTGCCTCGAAACAGATTGGATCACGGCCTTTATCCGGTTGAAATCCGGGCAAAAGGTCCGCAGCGCTAACGGCAAAATCACGCAAAAAGCGAACCATTACTATGTGCGGATGGATGATCCGCTCACTCCCGCCGATGCCGATCACCTGTGCCAGTTGTTGCCCAAATTAGCCGATACGCCGCTTGACGCCGCCCAACGCGCGTTAGCACATGATCCCCGCGATCTGTGGGCATCTGATGTAAAGCAGGCTGGCGAACGCTTCACCGAACCGCGCGCGATCACGGCGCGGGATGTGCTGCTACGCGCCTTCCCATTCTGGACGCCCGCCACCGATGAGGCCAAACGCCAATTTGCAGAACTGTCCGAAGCGCTGCACCGGCACATGACACTTGTCCGTGACGATGGCAAAACGAGCAAAATTATCGTGCCGCAATATTTCCGCACGCATTGGTGGCCGCATCTCGGTCACGATCTCGCCTGGGCTTATTTATGGTTGCGGGGGTATGTGTACGACAACCCCGCCGAGGGGATCCGCCGCGATACTTGCTGGATTCCGTCGCTCAATACGCTGCTGGATGTGATCAACCGCCCGCGCGAATGGTGGCGGCGCAATGTCGAAAAAAAGAAACCCGATGCAGCGTGGTCATTAGACGTATTTTTCCAACAGCAGGATTCCCAAAAGGGCCGCGATCCGGCTAATCCGCAATGGGTCGCGCGCCAATACTGGATCGCGCTGGATATACCTGTCGCGCCGGAAGATCAGGCACGCTACACCCACCTCTTAAGCACCTGGGACGCGGATACCGCCTTAGTCCCGGATGCCAGTCCAGACCCGAATCACGCCACATCACCAGCACCACCACCGCCAGAGCAAATTGATCAGACTGCGCCTCCGATAGGGTCTGCCACACCTGAACACACTGGCAATGCCGGGGTCTGCCACATTTCGACACACCGAAGGCCCGCAGGTCCGCCACATTCAGACACACCGGTTTCAATAGGGTCTGCCACACCTGAACACACTGGTAATGCCGGGGTCTGCCACATTCATGCACAGGGGTCTGCCACATCTGCGCACAGGATTCTAGAATCCAGCGAAGCATCAAACAAAAATAATCAGAATCAAAACAACAGCAAGCATCAGGTTCCGATTAAACCCAAACCGAATGCCACCGAATCCGCAAAAACCACCGCAACCGAAACTGCTGGTGCTGCTGCCACAAAAAATAACAGCCCATTAAAGCAAGATTCTTTGATCGATCACATCGCGGACAAACTCGATAACGCGCCGGAAACGCCCCTGTACGCTTGCGCGGAGATTGAAATGTGGCTGCAACAAACGTGGCTCGAACCAATTCGGCCCTATACCCCGGCCTGGAACGCGGTCAAAACGGGGCAAGTTACCCCGCGTGATATGATCGCGATCATGCTGGCGATCTGGGCGGATACCGCGATCAAGCAGCCGCCGCGCTACCTGAGCTGGCTGATCCAACGCTGGCAGGCGCAACCGGATGTGGCCCCGGTTGACCAGTGGGCACGCTGGCAAGCGCTGGCGGAAATGCCCATTGGACAATGGGCAGAACAGGGGCGGCGGGCATGGCTTGAACTTGCGCCGCGTGACAATCGCGCGCTGCCGTTTGGGTTGGATGCGATATTGGAAACAGGATTAGAGACAACTTCCCCGGCGCGCGAGTCGCTGCTGCGGTTAGCCGAACAGCAGGCCGATATAGACGCTTTTAACGCGCAGCGCGCGCAGGCTGTGCCGCCGGAGCCACCGCCCAAACTGCGCAATGGCTTGGATGTGCGGCTTGGTGATGGCACAACCACGATCAGCGATATTTGGCAGGCGACACTCGGCCAATTGAGCGATCAGATTACCCGCTCCACCTATCAGGAATGGGTCGAAGGTACGCAGGCGGTTTCGTACATGAACGGAGTTTTGACGGTTCAGGCCAAACACGTCAGGGCGCGGGATTGGCTGTCCAAGCAGTTAAACGCTTCCATCGAAGCCACCGCTTCGGCGCTCGCCAATATTCCGATTACCGTCCGATACATTAGCTAATCGATACCGTAGCTTGGGCGGAGCTTGCGATCTGGCGGGTTGGTGTATACACTTTGCGCGATGAACATGTTTGAGCAAGGAGTTAATGGAATGTTGCGAAGATTTATTGGAGTATTGCTCATTGGTGCTATGCTCTTCGCGGGAATAAGTTTGCCGGTGGCTTCGGTGGTCGCGCAGGACGGGCCGCAGGGGTTCACCTCTTACCAACTCAATATGCGCAGTGGTCCCGGCGCGACGTATGATGTGATCACGATTCTTTCTTCGAATACGGGCTTGATCCTCGAAGCGCGTAATGCGGATACGTCATGGGTATTGGGCCATACCGAAGATGGCGTTTTTCGCGGGTGGGTTGCCAGCCTGTACCTGTATTATCAAGATGGTTTCTCCCCCGTGCGCTTGCCGGTGAGCGAGGAAGTGGTTAATTATACGCCCGCAGCTTCGGCGGGAGCGGACAGTGCGGCAGATGCGAATGTAGTGGCAGTCGATGCGCCATCGAGCGAGGGATTAGCCCCTTCCGGCGTGAATGAAACGCTGGAATCGCTGCCGATTGTCCCCTCCGTGAGCGGCTATATGCGCACAATCTTCGAGCGCGGGCAGGCGTTGGGGAATCAGGCGAATGTCGTGACGAAGGTCGGTGAATGTAACAGTATGTCCTGGGCGTTTTTGGCTCCGTTCAATGATGGTAATTACGATCTGGGAGCCTATGGGTATCTGCAAAACGCGATCTCGCAAGCGACGTTTGTCAATCCCAGCGCGGCAGCACTGGATGGATATACATCGCTGTCGGTGCTTGATCCCTCGTGGGCCGATCCATCGATGTGTAGCGGTTTAGCCCCGCTCGAATGTGAGTATCAACGCTCCAAGCCGAGCGTGGCGTTTATCATGCTGGGAATGCATGATGTGCATTTTATGGGCGTGGGCGAATATGAGCAGGCTATGCGCCGGATCGTGGAAATTTCATTGGATCACGGCGTGATCCCGGTGCTGACTACCTTCCCCGTCTGGCCGGATGGCGATGGGCGCACGCAAGCCCGTTTTGATTTCAACACGACGTTGGTCCGGTTAGCCAGTGAATACGGCGTGCCTCTGATGAATTTCTGGCGGGCATCACAGTCGGTCCAGCATAGCGGCGTCGGCGTGGATCATGTGCATATCACCGAACGCGGCGATCTGTGGACCTCGTTTAACGGGGATGAGTACCAGTATGGCATGACGATGTGGAATCTCGTGGCGCTGCAAACGCTCGATCAGATTCAGCGCGTGGCGATTAATTAATAATTTGACACGATGAGGTGAGATCATGACGGACCCAAAAGCGAAGGTTGTTCATTATTCCGCAGTTCCCGCCAATGCGTTTGGCGATACTGCGCCGGGAACCAGTATTCGCTGGCTGATCGATGACGATCACGACGGTGCGCCGGTGTACAGCTTGCGCATGATCGAGGTCGAACCGGGTGGACATACACCGCGTCACACGCATCCGTATGAACACGAAAATTTCGTGATTGAAGGTGCGGGGCGCGTCTGGATTAACGGCGGATGGCAGGCACTCAAACCCGGTGATGTGGTGTTTGTGCCCGGCGGCATGGAACATACCTATGAGAATACCGGGGAAACCACGTTCAAATTTTTGTGCGGGATTCCGGTCAAGAGACTGATGCCGGAGGCATAAGCCGCTCACACTGACTTCGCATAGTCATTTAACCGAATAACAAGGGCGAACGATCCAGGCTGGCAAACAATGGATCATTCGCTCTTTGTTTTTTACTTGCTGTGCGCGATTTTTATTGTGGGCGCAAGATGCTTATAATGAAATCAATGGACGGGTCAGAATAGAGGGTGAGCGATGCCTGATCAACACGGTTATTTATTGCCCGGTGAGCGGCAAATCTTGCTGCAACAGTATGCGCCGGTCTTGGTCCTGTTTCCCGAAGACCCCGCTAAAGCCCCGTATCCCGATGAAGGGGATGCGATTTATACGGTGCGGGGCACGTACCATCCCCGCGCGGCTGAATTTTTCCTCGCACATGGCAAAATTTGCTATAAACGGAGTTTTACCGCGCAGACAAGCGCGCGTTCGTATCAAGACGAAATTGCTGATGTGCAACAATCTATCACTGACAGCGACATCACGCAGATCGTAAACAATCCAAATGCGGAGTATCACCATGATCCGTATTTTACAGGATTGACCGGCGATGATCTGCGAGCGGCTATTCGGCGGCGCTTGGTGCAAATCCGGCTTAGTGAACGGATTCGCGGTTTTGACCGGCCCTTGCCGCACGACAAGAATATTGACCAGTGGCGACAGTATTTTAAATTTTTAGCTCATGATGATCCTTTGGTAAAGCGTTCAGTTGTATATGGACGCTTAGTGCAGGGACGCGCGCCGCTCAATGACAGTTTGGCGGCGACGGAAAAATTGCTGAAACAGGGGCCAGTGGTTGGTCCTTATGATGTCGAATGCACCCGCATCGCGCTGCAATACTGGTCGCAATACGTGTATGACGATTGGGCGAACCGGCATGAGGGCGATTGGGAGAGTATCACGCTGCTGGTCGAATTGAGCAACGATGCAATCCGGCAAAACCGCGAACTCGACGCGGCGGACCTGCTGCGAGATATTCAGGTACTTGACGTCGGTTATGCGGCCCATGAGGATGGGTTTCGCCGGCTGTGGCGCGATGTGCAAAAAACAGCCGGCGACGAACGCCCGCTTGTGTATGTGGGGCGGGGATCACAGGCGTCCTATTTTGCCTGGCAGCCCAATGGTTATCCCGCCTCGGCGCGCGTGAGTCAGATCGAACAGTTGTTGTTATTGCCCGGCAAAATTTTCGGTGCACGGCGCTTTTTGGGGCGGCGGTGGGATACGCGCTATGCCGCGCACTTTACCAGTCGTGATCCGAAAACGGTGGATTGGGTGGCGGTTGATCCCGATCCAACAGATCGCGTTGATCCGTCGCTGAATCTGGTTGAGCAGATGGTCCCGCCTGCCTGTCGTGGGGTGCGGCGCGTGCCGGACTTTGGACCGGCGGCGGGCCAGGATGACGCCACGTATCATCTCGAAACAGATGATCTGTTTTGGCTGGAAATGGTGCAAGAATACGGTATGCAGTGGGGGGAAGATACTGCGCTGCCCGGCGGAAAAGGTCCGGGTGGTATCAGCCGTGCGGAGCGGGATAAATCACGCGCGGATATTCACCAGTTGGGGTTGCTCGAAACGGCGATTGAACTCACGCTGCAAGCATTGAGTACAATTCGCGTCAAGGAAAGCGATGAGATTCCCGAACTGAATGTGGCGATGCGGCGCTTGCGGCCCGGTGAATTGCAGCGCCAAAAGTGTTTCCCCAAGCGAATTCAATCCGAAGTTTACACCATGTGGGCGCGCATATTGTACAGTCATCCTAAAGCGTGGCAGAACGGTCCCCCACCGCGTTTGAAGTTCAAGTTTCGCCGGATTATCTATTCAGGGATTCGGAGCTTTATTCGCGGTAAACCAGAACCGGACCCGTTGCTCAAGCGCAGTGATCCGATCTTCCATCTGAAATCGCTGCTGGCGCAGGTGCGCCGTATCCGGTACGAGATACAACATGAGGGATCGAAATGGGATAATCCGTTCGCCTGGGTGCGTTATATCTGCCGCCCGGACGTGTCGTATTACGGCCTCTCGCATGGGACAATGGACCGCGCAGACCTGCTGCTGCTGCTGGATTGTGTCGATGATGATCTGTCGATGGGATAGGGTGGCGTTATAGCGGTCTCACCTCCTAAATCCCCCTCTCCAACCGAGTTAGAGAAGGGGGACTTGATCGCGTGCCTGACTCCCCCTCTCCATTCCAAATGGAGAGGGGCCGGGGGGTGAGGCCGTTTTGCATGGCGAATAAAATCTTAACTGGATAGTTATGGGAGCCGCAGCCTTACCCCTTAATGAGTTGAGCGAATTTCTCCGTTGATTGTTCAAGCATTTGCTTGTGCAAGCTGTTGCCATGACTATCCATCGTGACCACCACCGGGAAATCTTCCACGCGGATCACCCAGAAGGCTTCCGGCACGCCGAATTCCATTTTATGTACGGTGATCACTTCCTTGACGCTCTCCGCGATCAAGGTCGCTGCGCCGCCGATGGCGTGCAGATAGACCGCGCCGAAATCCTGGCACGCCTGGAGCGTTTTTGCGCCCATGCCGCCCTTGCCGATCACGGCGCGCACGTTGAAGTGTTCGATCACGTCGGCTTGATAGGGTTCCTCGCGGATGCTGGTCGTCGGTCCGGCGGCGACAAATTTCCAGATGCCATCGGTTTGCTGCACCACCGGGCCGCAGTGATAGATCACGCTTTCCTTGAGCAGCGTTTGCAGCGTTGCGTACATGTCCTGTTCGGCGGCGGGCGGCTGGCCCCCCGTTTTGACGAAGTTGTCGATCAGGTATTTGTGCGCGGCATCGCGCCCGGTGACGATCACGCCGTTTAAGCTGACCGGATCACCCGCTTTCAACTCGCGGATGGCCTCTTCGCTGATCGGAACTGTGAGCTTATGCATAGCTGATTTCCTCCCCATTCACCAGCATGGTGGCGCGGCGATTCGCCCAGCACATATAGGCCACCGAGACAAAGTAGGACGCAGGCAGGCGGTGCAATTTGCCCATCTTCACGCCGAGCAGGGTTGTCTTGCCGCCAAAGCCCATCGGCCCGATACCGAGTTCGTTCCCTTCTTCCAGAATGCGATCTTCCATCGCGCCCATGTCGGGATCGTCGTTGGTGTCATCGAGCGGGCGGAATAACTGCTCCTTACTTTTGATGTACGACGAGCCGCGATCCCCGCCAATGGCAATACCGAGGACGCCCGGTGCGCAGCCCAAGCCTTGCGCTTTATTGACCGCATCCAACACCACGCGGCGCACGCCTTCAAGATCGCGCCCTGCGCCCAATTCAGTATTGGGCAGCTTGTATTGTGTGCTGACATTCTCACAGCCGCCACCTTTGAGGATCAGTTGCACCTTGATTCCCTCCTCGTCCCATTCATGAAAATGCATGGTGGGATAGTCGATGCCGGTATTATCGCCACTGTTCTTGCCCGTCAAGCTGTCCACTGCGTTAGGCCGCAGATACGCTTTTTCGGTGGCAATCGCGCACGCTTTACGAATCTGATCGCTGAGTTTGCGTGTCGATACGCCGAGCGGATAGTAAATTTGAAAGATTGGCGTGCCGGTATCCTGGCAGATGGGCGTGGATTTTTCGCGCGCCATCTCCACATTTTTGAGGATGGTATCCAGCGCGCCTGCGGCGGCGGAACCGGGGTCTTCCTTTTCTTTCGCCTCGCGGATCGCTTTTTTCATATCGTCCGGCAGTTGCGTCGCTGCGCGGCGTATGAGTTCGACAAATGCATCAGTTAGGTCGTGCATAGGATTCCTTTCCAACTATAAGTCTCTACTAAAAATAGTAACAAAAATCGTACTTATGGAGAAAATATGTAGATTTGGCATGATCTCACGTAGGGGCGAACCAATGTGTTCGCCCTGGGCCGACACACTGGTCGGCCTCTACATGGGTCCACTTTTAATTGTTTTCTCCATTATTCGGCATAAGCGACGGTCAAATGCTCATACTCTATATTATGGCACAGATCGTTGTGCGGGGGATAGGAGACATGTCCCTGAGGGTGCAATTCCGAAAAGTTCATGTAGGGGAGTATCAATGTGTACTCCCGGTTGTGTGATTGCATTGGGCGAACGCGCTGGTCTATCCCTACAAAAAATCCGTGAACACACTTGCAATGGGGACCAGAGTTGTGCCAGATCGTCCTCGGATATGCCCTGGGTGAAGCCGTCATCGGGGCGCAGTATGAGCGGGGTGACGTATGGATGAGAGACACCAAAGACCACATAACCATAACTGGCGAGTTCTTCCGCGATCAGGCTGTAATTATGCCGGATACCAGACATCGATCATCAATTCGCGCACATCGTTTTGCTCTGCCGTATGAATTTCAGCGCGCGCCTCATCAATCCAATAAAATAATGTGCGCCCCACCGGATACGGGCCAGATGGTGCACGGAACATGATCATTTCATCGCCGGTTTTTTGGGCCTGGGTGGGGGGAACATAACCCCACAGCAAAAGGACGACCAAGCCTAAACATATCGTTTTGTAGACAGACATTCGCTTATCCCTTAATATGATGGTGTTTACATATTGGATTATACGCAGTTACGCGGGCCAAACGCGCGGTTGGTTGGCGGTTGCCTGACAATGCGCTGAATCAGGTGGACGTTAACCCCGGCATTGGCTATTATCTGGCCCGGCAAGATGGACTTTCGCAGCAATGGAGTGTGGTCGTGTTTAATGACATGCGCGTATCAGTGGTGATGCCGGCCTATAACGAGGCGGCGGTGATCGATGCGATTCTCGAACAGGTGCAGCAGCAACCGCTTGTAGACGAGATTATCGTCGTGGATGATGGCTCATCCGATCAAACGGTTGAACGGGTCGCGGCACACTCCAATATCCGGTTGGTGCAGCATCCCTACAATATCGGCAATGGGGCGGCGGTGAAGTCCGGTATTCGCGCGGCGACGGGCGATATTATCCTGCTGATGGATTGTGACGGGCAGCATCCCCCGGCGGAAATTCCTAATATTTTGAAAGACATGGATCGCTACGATATGGTGGTCGGCGCGCGCAGCGCAGGCACGGAGTCACAATTTTATCGTGATATGGGAAATTGGGTCTTTAATACGTATGCATCATATATTGTGGGCTATCCGGTCCCTGATCTGACCTCCGGTTTTCGGGCGATTCGGGCGAATGTGGCGCGCAGTTTTGTCTATTTGTTGCCTAATGGTTTTTCCTATCCGACCACGCTCACCATTGCGCTGTTCCGGGCGGGTTATGCGGTCAAGTATCACCCATTTGCCTCGCCCGCGCGGATCGGTAAAAGCAAAGTCCGCCCCCTGAAGGACGGACTGCGGTTTTTGATGACGCTTACGCGGCTGGCGACCTTGTTTGTGCCGCTCAAGATTTTTCTGCCGATCAGCCTGATTTTTTTGCTCACCGGTGGATCGTATACGATTGGTAAGTTAGCCCTCGATCACCGGTTTAGCGGATTCGGCGGACTCATTTTTAGCGTGGGGGTGTTCATCTTCATGTTGGGTCTGGTGTCCGAACAGATCGCGTTGCTCCGCTATATCAATAGTGATCGTTGAGAATCTCAGCTATACCTCTTCACTATCCAAAGGAAAGATTTTTTGAGGGAAGATCGATATGCACACAGAGCCTAAATTATGTGAGAAATGCCATAGTCACGAGGGAAAACCAGTTCAGCTTTTTTACCAAGAGTCACATCGCTATGGTGATGTATGGATTGGGGCTGAGATACATAATGATTACCGGACCTATGGAGAAGTGAAGTCAACAACAATATATATTTGTGATGAATGTGTGGCTAAAAACAAACATTTCGCAATAAATAATAGAAATATATCGGAGCTTCTTCCGCTTTCGTATTGGACAGATATGTTGTCGATAGTATTCCTACTTTCGGGCGTTATTGTTCTTTTGGCATCGACACTGTTTTTTTGGGGGGCTGGATTTATTATCTTAGGCGTGGTTGTTTTGTATTTATCCAGAAAATTTGTAAAACGACCGGATAAATCCAGATTCGAATTGCGTTTTGATGAGCAATACGAAGTCAGGAAGATATTAGCGCAACAGGTTAAAAATGGTGAACTCGATCCTAAAGGAAATAAGGGGTATCGATTTTATGATAAAAAACCTGAATAGGAGAATCTAGTGCCATTGCTTTTTCGCCCCACAATCACTAGCCGCACACCCCCTAGTGTGACTGTGCGGCTAGCAGTGTCATCTGAATGTTGAGTGTGATATTTCGTTATGCGTTCTGTTACTCGCTCCGCGCGAGAAACTCATCCACC
>JAFGJA010000465.1 GCA_016929355.1 Anaerolineae bacterium
AGTCGGGGCGGCGCATCACGAAGGCGGGCCGGGCTATGCGTTCCTCGAACTGCATCCCGACTACCGCCATCTCGAAGCGGAAATGATCACCTGGGCCGAGGACCATCTCGCCAGAGTACACGACGACGGCACGCGCGAACTCGTTTTTTTCGTCTACGATTACGACTTCCCGCGCCGGACGCTGCTCATGGATCGCGGCTATGAAGCGCGGTGGGATGGCGTCATGCGCAAAATGCGCCTCAATTCGCGCCGCCCGATCCCCGCGCCGGACCTCAGACCGGACGTGATCGCGGCGGGTTACACGATCCGCACCACAGAACCAACACACGCCGATGCACAGCGCATCGCCGACGTGATCAACGCGGGATTTAATCGTACCTTTCACCGGGCAGCAGAACTGACCAACTTTTACGCGAATTCGCCCGACTTCCGCCACGATCTCGATTTTGTGGCCGTTGCGCCGGATGGATCATTCGCCTCGTATGCGGGATTAACGCTTGAACCGGTGAATAAATACGCCATCTTCGAGCCGGTTTGCACACATCCCGATCACCGCCGCCAGGGACTCGCGCAGGCGCTCATGCTGACCGGACTGCACAAGCTGCGCGCACTCGGCGCGGTGGATGTGTATGTCGGCACAGGGGACGCAATCCCGGCGAACCGGCTGTACGATTCGCTGGGCTTTACGGAGATGTATAAGGGGCACGGGTGGGTGAAAACGTGGTAGAGATCGCCATGCGTGAACGACATGGCTATGTACCCCAAGGACCGTAAACGGCCCTAATCGGACAGCGCCCCTTGGGGTGCTTGCCGTATATAGCCTGGGTCTTGCAGGCCCAGGCGAACCTATTCCGGCAGCACGTAGGGCGGGCCATCATCCTCGCTTGTACTCATCTCTAGCGCCGCCTGAAGAGGCGTTTGGGCAGCATGATGCTCTTTCTGATGCTCAACATAATCGATCACCCAAGAGAGTTGTTTCTCACCAAAGGTATGTACCCCATAACCCGTTTGCCAGCCGAAATCACACGCAAACTGCTTATTGACCGCATAAGTCGCGCGGCCCTTGACCTGCCCCACAAAGTCACCAACGCCTATGCTGGGCGGAATCGCTACCGCCAGATGCACATGATCCATTGTGCCATTCAACGCATAGACAATTGCGCCCAACTCGCAGGATTTGGTCACGATTACAGGAAACAGAACCGCTTCCATCTCAGTCGTGATCACGGATTCGCGGCGTTTGGTGGCCCATGTAACGTGATAGAACATGCGCCAATAGGACATGGTCAGACTCCTTTCCCCAGAGATCGCCATGCCCTACAAGGACATGGCTATGTACCACAAGGACCGTAAACGGCCCTGATCGGTCAGCGCCCCTTGGGGTACTTGCCGTATATAGCCTGGGTCTTGCAGGCCCAGGCGTTGGCGAATGGGTCAAATCACGGGTTCGCAGACGTTTTTACGGAGTGAGCGAATCGCACGCGACACGGAAGCCAATGTCATTGCGACGTTCGTCAGGATTTTCAAAGCCCCGTGAAACACAGCGTGCGCCATGCAACTTGGTGTTAAATGATCCCCCGCGCAACACACGCGAGTCGCTGCCATCAACGTGCTGATCTTTAACATACTGGTAACGCTCTTGCCATACGGTCAAACACCATTCCCAAACGTTGCCCGCCATATCCATCACCCCACACGGGCTTTCCCCCTGCTCATTAAACTGATCGACTTGAGTTGTGCTGAAAAAGCCCGCCTCCACCGTGTTACACATTCCCTTATACCCTTTATTGCCCCAGGGATAAATACGTCCGTCTATACCGCGCGCCGCCTTTTCCCATTCCGCCTCAGTGGGCAAGCGATACTTACGCTCAGTCCGGCCCGATAGCCACTGCGTGAAAGCAACCGCCTCATGCCAACTCACCCCCACCACCGGCAGCCGATCATGGCCCGACCATTTTTTGTCATTCCAATATTTGGGATGTGCCGTATTTTCTTTTTTAAGCCACAACCACCCGGTCTTACGCCACCGCCATCCGGCCTCAGTCCAAAAACGTTGTTCGTTATACCCCCCCGCCTCCACGAAAACGCGGTATTCCCCGACTGTGACCGGATATTTACCAATACGATAGGCGGGCAGAACGATCTGACGCTGCGGCTGTTCGGTTTTCTCGACCCATTTTCGAACCTTTTCATTCTCAATCGCGGCGATCTGTTCTGCTGAACTCCCCATAATGAACGGCCCCGCCGGAATCAAGACCGTATCCGGTTCATATGAGAGACGGCCCAACGGCGCTGAAACAGCCGGTGAAAAAATAGCCTGGGCGGGCATACCCTTGGGTGAGGCCACCTCCGGCGCACGATTCGGCGCAATCTCAGCGCGGCGGTGGAGTCCGCCAAATAACTGCGCAATGGCTACCGTCGTCTGATCCCCCATGAAATCCACGTATTGAATAGAACTAAGCGGCGGTTGGGGATTACAGCGCCGGATCATGACCGGGATCACAGGTTTTTCCAGCTTGACCGCCTCCGCAAATTCCCACTGACACCACTGTGAAATCAGCGACTCCGGCGAGAGCATGTACACAAACGCATCACAGGCCACAATCGAACGGTGCAACTCGGCTTGCCAATCGTCACCCGGCAGCAGGCGGTGATCAAACCAGGGATCATGACCACCGTGCCGCAAAATCTCCACAATGGGCTGGACAAGCGCGTAATCGTCATGGGCGTAGCTGATGAACAGGCGCATCGGGGCAAACTCCTGATCGGGACTGATGAGATCGGATCGTGTGACTCAAGTATGCCCCGTTCTGTCAGGGGAGACAAGCGCTACATTGGCTCTGACATAATTCCCCGATAGGGGGTGAGGCCGTTTTTATTTCTCGACACGCGCCCCATCATATAGTATAATCGAACGTATGTTCGTTTTTTGTATCCTGGAGGAGCGTGTGTGATGAGTATCAAGTTCCAATCATCGGTATTGTTCGTGGCAGATATGGCCGCCTCACGCCAGTTTTACGAAGGCTTGCTCGGTCAAATTGTCGAAATGGATTTGGGCGCGAATGTTGGCTATAAAAGCGGCTTTGCGCTCTGGTTGATCAATTCGGTGAACGAAGTAGTATTTGAGATGGCTACTGACCTGGCTGGCGGCAAACTCGGCCAGCGCAATTTCGAACTGTATTTTGAATCCGACGATCTGCCGGGCGTGATCGCGGCGCTGGAAGCGGCAGATGTGCGCTTTGTGCATCCCCTGCACGAACAACCCTGGGGCCAGCGTGCGGTGCGCGTTTACGATCCCGATGAGCATATGGTCGAGATCGGGGAACCAATGCCACTGGTTGTCAAACGGTTATTGGATGAGGGTGCAGACGTGGCA
>JAFGJA010000005.1 GCA_016929355.1 Anaerolineae bacterium
CCAATGATGCCGCCGCCGTGATCGCGTATTCATCCGTTGCCGGGGGCAAATTGCTGGCTGTGCCGAAGACATGACCGTTATCGCCTCTGGCCTGGGGACGTTCCACTAACGAGGCGAACGACAGATCAAGAAAAACCCACACATCCGCCAACGGATCAAGCTCAAATTCCTTGACCAACAACCGGTTTCGCCGCGCCGTACTCGGCCAGTGAATCCGATTGAAACTATCGCCGGGCTGGTATTCACGGATGCCAGCCGCATTAGTCGTGACAAAATGCGCGCGCCGTCGCACCGATTCGCCGCCCGAAAGCGTCCCAACCGGCGCAGCAAAACGATGCACCGGCACGGTTGGCGGATACACGATAATGCTCGAAATAGCTGCGATCTGGCGCGGGGATTGGAACAGCCCAAACGGATCGCCGCTCACCACCGTCATCGGGCCAAGCGTGAATTCGCCGCGCCGTACACAGATCGTATGCGCATCCCAGCGATAGCGGCGGCGAGGAAACAGGGTTGGGACGACATGACTCGCGTGATGATTGGGCAGATTCGAGTGATCGCGCACTTCCAGCCACAATTTCGGCAGCAGCCCCGTATTGCGCACAATAAACGTTTCATCCAGGGGATGCCCCACTTGCGCACGCCGCGCTTGAGTGAGCCGCGCAATCGTGACCCAATTCACCGAGGACCAGGCCCAGAAAAATGCGCCGATCAAGATCGCACCAAGCGCATACGCCAGGCTAAAGAAAAACGTGCGCTGGCTGAGTATGCCTGCGATCAAGAAAAATATGATCAGCAGGTAGAACATATTGCGGCGGTTGGACATGAGATTCCGGGTTTAGCTCGTCAAGTCAAATGACTGAATCAAATTACTGAAAACGCTGGCCGACTGTCGCGCCGGGGACACGAACCATCGTCATGATATTTTGCACGATGCTGCTGGCCGAAATGTCTTTGATCCGCGCGTTAGGCCCGACGATAATGCGGTGCGCCAGCGTGGAATCGGCTAACGCCTTAATATCATCCGGGATCACAAAATCGCGGCCCACGATAGCGGCACGCGCCTGCGCTGTGCGATATAAGGCCAATGCGCCGCGCGGACTGGCTCCCAAATACACATCCTGATGTTGGCGGGAAGCTGTGACCAGCCCGACGATGTAACTTTTCACTTCAGAACTGAGATAAATTTCGCGCACGGCATCTTGCGCCGCCAGTAGTTCTTGCACCGATACCACCTGTTGCAGCGCATGAAGTGGGTGTTGATACTGCTGCGAATCCAGCATGGCGATTTCTTCTTGCGGCGTGGGATAGCCCAACCGAATCCGCAGCATGAAACGATCTAACTGCGCTTCCGGCAGAGGAAATGTGCCCTCATACTCGATGGGATTCTGGGTGGCAATGACCAGGAAGGGATTACCCAATTCATAGGTTTCACCATCCACTGTAACCTGCTTCTCCTCCATCGCTTCGAGCAGCGCCGCCTGCGTTTTGGGCGTGGCGCGATTGATCTCGTCCGTCAAGACGATCTGCGCCATGATCGGACCGGGGCGAAATTCGAATTCCTGCGTGCGCTGGTTATAGACGGAAACGCCAGTCACATCAGAAGGCAGCATATCCGGCGTGAACTGGATACGCTTGAAACTCGCGCCAATAGACTTAGCCAGCGCCCGCGCCAGCATTGTTTTCCCTACGCCGGGCACATCTTCGATCAGCAAATGGCCCTGGCACAGCAGGCCCAGCACCGTCAGCCGGATTTCATTACGTTTGCCGACAATCACTTGCGAAACATTGTCAATGATACGTTCGGCAACGGATTGGACAATAGTCATAACAAGGTAGTCCCTTTAGTATCGGTTTATCCGGGATACATCCCCCTGATTATAGCGCAGCGCAGTGGGGAGTGGAAAGCGGCGGATCACCACCGTTCATGAAGCGCTCAGACTACTGCAATCGCTCGCGTTTGTTCGCTTGGAATTGCTGCCACGCCTGATCCACATAGCCAGTCAACCGGCGCTTGAACACGGCGGCATCAAATTGCAAGGCGTGAGCGCGCAGTTCTGCCGGATCGTAATCTTGTTCATCAAACGCTTGCAAGGCACGTTTCAACGCGGCAGCACTTTGTTCCTCAAAATACAACCCCGTCTTGCCGGGAAGCACCGTATCCAGCGCGCCGCCGCCCTTAAACGCGATCACCGGGCGGCCCGCCGCTTGCGCCTGCACCGGCGTGATCCCAAAATCCTCCAGACCAGGAAAAATAAACGCCCGGCAACGTGCAAACAGATCAGGCACATCGCCATCCGGCACAAAACCGAGAAACTCCACCGTTGGCCCGGCCAGCGCCTTGAGTCGATCCAGATCGCGCCCTTTGCCGCCGACTTTTAACGGTAAACCCAATTCCGTACAGGCTTGCACCGCCAGATCGATCCGTTTATAGGGAATCAGGCGCGAGAGGATCAGGAAGTAATCATCATGCTTATCCGCAGGGGTGAAACGCTCGGTATCCACCGGGGGATACATAATCACCGAATCGCGGTGGTAATAACGTTTGATGCGCTGCTGAATCTCGGTGCTAATGGCGATGAAATGATGCACGCGCTGCGCGGCGGCGTAATCCCAACGGCGATAGAGCACCGCGACCAGTTTGGCCCCTAAACGCACACTCGTGCCAAAGTTCTCCCGATTCAGATACCCGGCTAAATCCCAGATGTAGCGCGTCGGCGCGAGACAGTAGCAAATATGCAGCGTTTCCGGTCCAACTTTCAAGCCATGACAGAAACCACTTTTGTTGCTGAGAACCACATCATACGCGGAAAGATCAGTATTGCCCCATGCAAGCGGATAAAGCGGCAAATAGCGCTGGTGATGCTCATAAATGCCCGGCAGCCGGTCCAGCCAACTGGTGTGAATATCCCAATCCCGGTAGGCATCCGGCATGAGGTCCGGCGCGTACATGCTGGTATAAATAGGCGCATCGGGATAAAAATTGACCAACTCTGCCAGCACATCTTCCGCGCCGCCGATCTGGTTGAGCCAATCATGCGCCAGCGCCAGTTTCATCACGCGCGCTCCTGATGGGCAATACGGGCGCGTACAACCGGCGCGAACGTTTGCCGGTGCATCACACAGGGACCGTGTTCACGCAGCGCCAGCCGGTGCAATTCCGTGCCATATCCTTTATGCTGCCCAAATTTATACGCGGGGAAGGGTTCATCAAGTTCGATCATGAAATGATCGCGGCTGACTTTAGCGAGAATACTGGCGGCGGCGATGCTCAGTGATTTCTGGTCGCCTTTGATCAGCGAGGTATAGGGCAACTTCGCTTCGGGGAAATGCATCGAATCGGTGAGCAGGGCGGCGGGTTTCACGCTGAGTTGATCCAGCGCGCGCCGCATAGCGAGCCGGGTCGCCGGGACAATACCGATCTCGTCAATTTCCGTATTTGAGGCAAACCCCACACCCCAGGCCAATGCCGTTTCCGTGATCACCGGATACAACGCTGCGCGGCGGTTAGCCGACAACCGCTTGGAGTCGGTCACGCCATCTAATACCTGTATCAAATCGTCACGATCCAACGGGAGAATCACCGCACCTGCCGCTACCGGCCCAGCCCAGGCCCCCCGCCCGGCCTCGTCTAACCCGGCAATCAGTGCCAAACCACGCGCGTGCAATTCCCATTCATACCGCAGATCGGTTTCGATTTCAGTCATGATCCGTTTGGCTTACTTAATCAGCTTACTTAGTCGCCTGGCTGGGAGGATCGTACATCCCCCGCTTGCCGTTGCGCCGAATCTTGAAGACTTCAACAAACATATCTATCGAATCTTGCAGGGGACTGATGCGCGTATTCTCACCGTAATACCAGTTGATCGGGACTTCGATAATGTCGTACCCCCACAA
>JAFGJA010000466.1 GCA_016929355.1 Anaerolineae bacterium
AGACGACTCCTTTACGTTGGTGACGTGTGAAGGTACGTTGTCCTACGAATATGATGGCGAACTCAACGCTATCGACCTCAGCAGCATTTCCTATCGCGCCATCAAAGAAAATGGCGAGTGGAAAATGTGCGGTGAGGAGGAGTAACCTCTTCACCATTCGATTAACCCTGACTCCCCCTCTCCATTGCGTGGAGAGGGGGCCGGGGGGTGAGGTTGCCTCTATTCCCCCTCTGTCGCCAACACTGCATCCAACGTCTGCAACGTGAGCAGATTCCGCACCGTGAAGCCCGCTTCCAAATTTTCCCCGATGAAGTAGCACACCTGTGCGCTCTCAACCGGCGTGGTCATGTGCGTCGTTTCCACCGGATCAACACCCTGATTCGGCAAATCTTCCAGCGCCAACCACAGGTTGATCAACGGCAGTTCATAGTCCTGCGCGATGTGCGCTACGATCTGGTTATACAGGATCGATTCTTCGGGAAATTCGGGCCGGTGGGGAAAGGTGCTCAGGATCGGCAGCGTGCCGTTTTTGAGGGTTTCGATCACAATCGCGCGCATGAAATAGTCGAATTGCTCGGCGGGCAAATATTGCACGTCATTTGTCCCGAACATGATCAGCGCGATGCTTGGCGTCATGTGGCGGAATTCACAGGCCAACGGCGATTCACCTGCTTCGCAAAACTCAGGGTTAGCCCACATGCTTTCGAGAATGCTGGAGGTGTTGAACCCGCCCAGTGACGCTTGACTCACCCGCGCAAACGAATTTAGATCGTCGGTTATGAAATACTCAATCGTGGCTTGGAGATCAGCATACTCGCCCAGATCATAATTCCCCTCGCCAATGGGGATCAGGAAATAGTCATTATCCGTCATACAATCGCCCACTTTGACGAATGTATGCGGGTTATTGCCTTGTTCGATCCCGGCCTGATACACGGCCTGCGCATACGCGCCGATCTCCGGCACGAGCGGGAGCGCGGTCAGATCAATCTCCGTGATCGCGCCAAGATCGATTTCGCCCCAGGTCGGATCATCCGGGATCGGCGGTTGGGCCTGGACCGTGCCGAAGGGGATCATCATCAGGCTGACCACTACAATTACCACGACCCATAATGCTTTTTGTCTCATATATATCTCCATTATCAGGAAATTTCATCCGTGAGTTTACACTGCGTTGGACTTGGTGTAAAGTCGGAGTGAAAATTGTTCGAGAAGGGGACTTTGACGGTGATTCGTAAACTCTTCATTGCACTCGTACTATTCAGCGTATCATTCGCCTCAATGCCGATGCGCCCGCCTGTTATGGCCCAACAAGGCTCTACCGTGCAAGCGCTGACCCATTATGCCCTAACTGTCTATAGTGGGCCAAATCGATCTAATGCGATTATCGGTGTCTTGAATCCCCATGCCAAAGTGATTCTCGAATCGCGCAATGCCGATCTGTCCTGGGTGTTGGCCCGTAGTCTGGATGGCCTGTTGCGTGGTTGGGTGGAACCCCGCTATTTGACCCTGTCCGACGATGCAAACATCGCCAAGTTATTCGTCAGCACCGAGATCATGTTTTTCCCTACGACCCATTCCGCCTATGATACCATCGACTTAACCGCCTATCCGATCGTTCCTGATGATCTGGGACGCGCCCGCGACATCTATGAGCGCGGTTTGGTGCATGGCGCGGATTCACATACGATTTCCAAAGTGGGCGATTGTATCTCCGACAACGTGAGTTTTCTCAGTCCGTTTGGGCGCGGCCAATATGCATTGGGGAATTATGTGGGACTTCAAGCCGTAGTGGATCACTATGCCGCGTCACTGGCGCAGGATAGTTTAGCCGCGTATGATGGTCTGGTGACAACTGCCGTGCTGGACCCCGTCTTTTCGAATCCGCTCGCCTGTTTGCCCGGTGAAACCCCCTTACGCTGCGAATACCGCGTGCGCGAATCCAGTGTGGCGATCATCATGTTTGGCGCGCAAGATTTGCTGTTTACCAATATCAACGATTTTGATCGCAATCTGCGCCGGGTTGTGCATGAAACCATCGAAGCGGGCGTAATCCCCATTCTCAGCACGTTTCCCGGCAATACGCAGTTGTGGGACCAATCGCTTTTGTACAATCAAGCGGTGGTCCAGATCGCGCTGGATTACGAGATTCCGCTCATGAATCTCTGGTTGGCGCTCGAACAACTGCCGAATCACGGCTTGGGATCAGATGGTCGCCATCTCAGCGCCGCGATCACCAGCCCCGGCGATCTCAGCACTGACCGCAATCTCCAACGCGGCTACCCCCTGCGCAATCTGGTGACGTTGCAAGCTTTGGATGTTGTCTGGCGCGGGGTAACAAGTGTTGATTGAGTCAATCTTCACAAGTTGCCCTGAATGTCTTCATCAGTTCTTCACAATCCTTGGTTATCATGCTCATGATGGTTGGTATGGTTAGTGCAGTGATAGCGAGGTATAGTGATGGCTTCCCGAATTTCTGGTAAAACGCGCGTCAATTGGCTGATCGATGCGGCTGTGTTTTTCACGGGCCTGGCGGCGGCGTTATCGGGCGTGTATTTTCTGTATTTTCCCTCTGGACATGACAGCGCTGCCGTTCTGTTCACCCGTTCCGCGTGGGATGATATTCACACCTGGGGCGGCGTGCTGATGATCGTGGCGGTGGTGCTGCATCTGGCGTTTCACTGGTCATGGATCAAGATGATGAGCAAACGGTTGTTCAAGGCTGCGTGTGGCGAACATGCGTGTATGTCACGCGGTGCAAAAATTAACTTGGCAGTGGATGGCGTGATCGCGGTTTGTTTTATCCTCACCGCCGTTTCCGGCCTCTATTTTCTGTTTGGGCCATCCGGCGGGTATCAGGGTGGGCGTAATCCCAATTGGGATGTAACCTTTATCTTTAGCCGGACCACCTGGGATGTGATCCATACCTGGGCCGGAACGATCCTGATTATTGCGGCGGTGGTGCATTTTGCGATCCATTGGCTGTGGGTGAAAAAGGTAACAGCGAAGTTTTTCAAGTCGTTGCTGCCCCAAACCAGTACCCGTCCTGCCGCGATGTCGCACTAGGAGCAAGTCACGATGGTGAAGAAAATCATACTCAGTGTGTTGTTTGTTGGCTTAGTGGTGGTGCTGTTGATCGGGGCTGTGCATCGAACCAACTCCCAAACGGGATCATCTAATGATCATAGCGAGGGAGGCAATGCCGATCAGGTCCGCGAACAGAATGGGCAAAGCGGTGAGAATGGCAATGGCGCAGGGGCAAACGCAAATGCCGCCGATGCGCTCGTGTGGGGAACATTTGCGGGCACGGCGGTTGATGCCACCGAATCCGAACTGCTGCTCCAATCTGGCACGGGTGAACAACTGCTGATCGAGGGCAAAGCGTGGACTTATGCCCAGGAACAGGGTTTTTCCGTTACATCCGCCGAGTCGATCACCGTCACCGGCTTTTATGAAGGTGACGAATTTGTCGCGGCTTCACTGACGCGCACCGCCGCCGGTCAAACGATCTGGCTCCGTGACGCGACTACCGGGCGTCCGCTGTGGGCCGGGCGCGGGCGTGGCGGGCGGAATTAGTATACAACCTGATCGTAAATGTAAAACACGTTGCATGGCGGCACAGAGGGCAGGGAACAGGATGAGCAGAAAAATTTTGATTGCTGATGACGAACAACAGTTGTTGGACACGGTGCGCGCCTATCTCGACAGCGCCGGGTTTGAGGTTGTGGTCGCGCGGAATGGCCGCGAAGCGTTGTTTACCTTCCGCCACGAACAGCCCGATCTGATCATCCTGGATGTGATGATGCCCGAAATGGACGGCTGGGAAGCCGCCCGCCTGATCCGCCGGGAAAGTGATATTCCGATCCTGTTCCTGACCGCGCGTGTCGATGATGTGGACAAAATTACCGGGTTGGAAATCGGCGCAGACGAGTACATCACCAAGCCATTCAGCCCGCGTGTGTTGGTGGCGCAGGTGCGCGCCGTGCTGCGCCGCGTGTATGGCGAACTCTCGACTGAGCCGAGTATATGGCGGGTGGGCGATCTGCAACTCAACGGCGAAACGCATACGGTGACGCTTAACGGCGAGCGTGTCGATCTCACCCCCAGCGAATTTGATCTCCTGGCGATCTTGATCGCGCGCCCCGGACGGGTCTTTACCCGCATGGAGCTATTGGAGCAGTTGCAAGGCGAAGCCTTCGCCGCGTATGAGCGCACGATTGACGTGCATGTGAAAAATCTCCGCGCCAAGCTGGAAGCCAACCCGCGCGAGCCGCGTTATGTCGAAACCGTCTACGGCATCGGCTACCGGATGCGCCCGGATAATGAATAATCCCA
>JAFGJA010000467.1 GCA_016929355.1 Anaerolineae bacterium
ACTTCAAAAACCTGCTTTTCTCCCTGCCCCTGCCTGCGGGGGAAGGGTTGGGGATGGGGGTCAAAAGACTTTTCAAACGGTCTCTAAGCTACAACAAAACCGCCGCCCTTTCCGAAGGGCGGCACTTTTTACCCATGCATAAACTTGTAAACACACGGATGGACTGGTTGCACCACCAATGATGCTCACCAGACCGGCTTCAAACTAAAGAAGTAACCTCCCGACAAGCAATGATTGACGAACAACGTGATTTGCTCTATCTGTGCAAACATCATGAGTCAATACCACACTAATGGTTTGCATAGTGTTTTCAAGAGCACAGGCTGCTATCTCTCACGACCAATTCGGGCACAATCCAGTTTGGCGCAAGAGAGGAAAACGGCTCGCTTTCCGGCGTATTCAACAAAGTATCAAGCAGGCGGACGGCTTGCGCACCGACGTTGATCACATCATGGCGTACCGTAGTCAAGGAGGGAATATAATACGCCGCTTCGGGCACATCATCAAAACCAACTATCGCCAGATCATCCGGCACGCGCTTACCTAGTTGGTGAGCAGCCTTCAAGACACCCAATGCCATCTGATCGCTGCTAACAAACACCGCTTCCAGATCGGGATTCGCATCAGCGAGCCGCAAAAAGGCCGCAAACCCACTCGCGGCGGTCCAATCACCAGTTTGAAGCAAGCGATTATCAGGTGTGATTCCGGCAGCGAGCAAGGTATCACGCCAACCACGCTGGCGCTCTTGCGCTTCCCACCAGTGAGCAGGCCCACTCACGCACCCAATATGGGTGTATCCCTGGGCGAGCAGATGGCGGACAGCCTGCTGCGCCCCGGCAAAGTTATCCACTG
Organism: Anaerolineae bacterium; assembly: GCA_016929355.1. Taxonomy (GTDB): domain Bacteria; phylum Chloroflexota; class Anaerolineae; order Aggregatilineales; family Aggregatilineaceae; genus JAFGJA01. Next base: position 853 of record JAFGJA010000467.1, read on the forward strand.
CCACTACGAACAGATCGTCGCGGCAGGTCATGTGCAAAAACACAATCGGTACAGCAAGAGTACGACTGTGGTGACAAATCCATTCCCGGTTGCGTCCGACCTCCGGTACTGCCCAGATGATCCCATCGACTTGTTGGGCAAGCAGATGGCGCAGCGCATCTTCACCCCCGTTAGTTTCAGGATCATGCAGCAAACTGGACATCAACCAATAATCAAGTTCATTCGCCTGCCGCTCAATCCCGGCCATCGTTTGCGAAGGGCCGTAAAACTCGATGCCGGTGCTGACTACACCCAGGATTTTGCTGCGACCCTGAATCAAACTGCGCGCCACCGCGTTCGGCGCATACCCCAGTTCATCAATCACCTGCTGAACCCGGTGGCGCGTTTGTTTCGAAACATCGGGATGATCATTAATCACGCGCGAAACCGTCGCAATCGATAAGCCAGTTTTTTGGGCGATCTCTTTGATAGTAATGCGCGTCATAATGCTTTCACTTCCGTATCATTAACCAGCTATCACATCTAACACAGCCGCTAAACCCAGTTCATGCAAACGCTCCGGCGTTGGCACACCATTTTCGTCCCACCCCATGATCCGGTAGTAGTCATTCAACATCGGCGCAAGGTCCACTGTTTCTCCGGCGGCGGGGCCTTCACCCTCCATCGGTTGTTTGAGGACGCGATCCGGCAGGGTATCCTGGACGCGGACATACCCTTCCCGCACGTTATACAAACGCGCCAGAGTCGATACCCGTTCGCCTAAGCGTTGCAGATCAGACGCTTTAGGATACTCGAAACCAGTAGCGGCGGCAACGAGCTGCCACAATTCTTTGAGTGACATCCCGTAACCGGGGAACAGGCATAAACTGGCACTATCCCAAACCGCCGTATCCGCCTGCGTATCGCGGAACAACTGCGGTTTGCCCACAATCGAGAGCGGATCAGCCGCCCCGCTAAACAGTTCGCCCAACGGTGCGCCGCGCAGGTGGCACGCGCCCCGCTCCGAAATCGCATAGGCTAGCGCCGTTCCTTTGGCTGCGCTCGGATGGTAAGCGGGCATTTCGAGTCCCTTCACCTGCATGGCAAACGGCAGCGCTGCCGGATATTGGACGGCAATCGCGGCGACACCCTGCGCCAACCAGACGCCGCAGCCCTCACCCTGCGCCATTTTTTCGACCAGCGCCAGCGCGGAGTCGGCATCGCCCCAATGGGGTTCAATCCCGTCTAATTCCTCGGCGGTGATGATGCCGCGCTGAAACATCTCCATGACAAAACCGATCACGCCGCCCACGCTGATAGTATCCATGCCGTATTCGTCACAGTACCAGTTGAGTTTGATGATCGTTTCCCGCGCGCCAATCGCACAGTTCGATCCCAGCGCGAAGATAGTTTCGTATTCCGGCCCTTCGATCACCGTGCCATCATCAAGCGGCGCGGTCCATTTGCCACAGCCAATCGGACAACCGAAACACGCATAGTCTTTTTTCCAGTTATGCTCACGAAACGCATCACCGGAGATTTTTTCCGCATCAGCAAAACGCCCGCGTTGGAAGTTGCGAGTCGGAAGCGCGCCCATCACATCAATGATTTCAAGGATGTTGGCCGTGCCTTCTTTGTTGAGCATCGTAACTTTGCTCGACATACGCACCGCGCGAAACGCCAGTTGCAGCGCGCGATCATAGGCTTCGCGGTCATAAACCTGCACCGTGCCGGTTCCACGCGCGACGATGGCTTTAAGTTGCTTCGATCCCATCACCGCCCCGACACCGCCCCGCGCCAACGCGCGGCTTTCGTTAAAAATTCCGGCGACGTTGCGCTGCTGTTCGCCGGGCGGACCAATCACCAACGATTGCCACGCGCTGCCAAAGGCATCCTTGAGATGCTCAGTAGCTTCGGTGATCGATGTACCCCACAGATCATCGGCGGGGCGCAGTTCGACCACATCATCATCAATAACCAGCATGACCGGACTCCCCGCCGCGCCCGTGACGACCAGCGCATCGTAGCCCGCATATTTGAGCACCTGCCCCCAATAGCCGC
>JAFGJA010000468.1 GCA_016929355.1 Anaerolineae bacterium
GCCCCTACCCTATGGGTTTTGACGTTCAAAAAAGGACATACGGTGTGTTTGGTGGAATTAGCAATCAAGTCTGGTAATACTGCGGTGGTTTACCTCACCCCCTCACCTCGCTGCGCTCGGTTTTCCCCCTCTCCATCGCATGGCGAGGGGGAGGGGGAGCGACTTTGCAAAGTCGTCCAGGGCGGGTTTGCAAACCTGCCCCTACGAAAATCAGGGTTGCCAACAGCATCGTCAAGCGCAATTCCCCCTCCCCACCCTGTGGAGAGGGGGTTAGGGGGAGGGGTTAGATTTTCCCCGATCTTGGCCACAAATTGATTTTTGCAGGAGCAAACAATATGCCTACATCCACTCCCATCACCGGGCGCGAACCGCGCATCAGTTCTCGTTATGGCGTCAAACGCGGCTGGCAGCGCCTTTCGCCGCGCCGCTTGGGGACACTGCTCAATGTGCTGTCGCCCCAGGCCGTGTCGCTCGATGCCGCCGCCGCCATGCTGCACAATGACGATTTTTACGTGCGTTACAACGCAGCGCGCCTACTCGGTGAGCGCGGGGATCGTGACGCGCGCCTGATCATGCAAGCGGCGCTCGAAACGGGCAACGGTCCCACGCGGGCGAGTGTAGCGCGGCAAATGCACCGTTTTTCGTGGTACGCCGCCGCGCCAGCGATCCGGCAAGCGCTCAATGACGGCGATGAGCGTGTCCGTGAAGGGGCGGTCTATGCGCTCTGCGATCTGCGCGAACTGGCCGCGTACCAACTGCTGACGGACCTCATGCCGGATGAAACAGACACCCTACGCGCCGCCGCCGCGTGGGGCTTGCGCAATTGCCAGGATAGCGCCGCCGTACCCGTGTTGGCCGCCGTGCTGCAATCCCGCGATCCCGATGTGCGGATTAAGGCCCTGGAATCGTTGAGCGGCAGCCGCACCGAAGAAGCGATCCCCATCGTGACCAACGCCTTGCACGCCGATTCCGATCGCGAAGTGATCTATTACGCGACGTTGGCGCTGCTGGAATTGCGCGGCGTGGATTGTCTGTTTGATCTGGCGGAATGGCTGCAAACCACGTCCGGCGCACGATTGGAACCGATGCTGCGCGGCCTGTTCCACGCGACAAATTACCTCAACGCGCGGCCTGATGAACATCCCGCCGCCGAGTCGCTGTTGGCGGCATTGGATCATGCGCTTCACGATGCAACGGCCGAAACGCGGCGCGCGGCGGTCTGGCTGCTGGCCTGGATGCGCCTGGATCGCGCAGGGGAAATATTGGCGCAAGCGTTCCGCCAGGAAACGGATCGCGGCGTGCAGTTGCATATTTTGCGAGTGGCAACCAGCCTGATGAGCGAATCCGCGCCGCAGTTGCTCGAACTTGCGACTCAGAGCGCGGATGAAATGGTCGCAGCAGTGGCGATCCGTTTAGCCGCCGCGCAAGAAGATGGCACATTTGCCACTTACGATGAAGACGACGCTCCCGCACGGCCTCTTGGCGAAAGCGAATTGATCGCGCATTGATTGGCCTGGACCATAACCTCACGCCACGCGCTGCGTATCCTGCGGCACAGGGATCGCCGGGCCAAGCGGCTCCATGCTCAGGATGCGGTACGGGGCGTCGGCGGCGTTTTTGGTGTGACCGCACGCGGGCACGTAATACACCCGGTAGCGCTGACCGTCACGCAGCAGCGATCCCAACGCAGGCGGCGCGCTAAACGTCTGCCCCTCGATCTCAACTGTAATCGGAAAGGGGAGCGCAGGCAACCGGCGGCGCTTCTGCCAGGCCGGGCCAATATGCAATGTGACCCCATGCGACACAAGTTGCGCTTCGGTCAAGCGCTGCATGGTGCGTTCATAAACGCTCATCCCGCCGAGCACCACGATCCCGATCCCCACCAGCAGCCATTGTGTTGCTAAGGCGACGTCCAGCATCGCCAGCAGCCCCGCCACGCCCCCCAACACGATCCAGGCCGTGAGCTTGGGCCATTGGCGGCGGCGGTATTCGGCGCGCAGCGCGGCGATCTGCCGGTCAGTGAGTTGGCCGCGCCGGTTGGCGGCGAGATCGGCGCGTGAAAAATCGAGCGCAATGGCGAGTTCGTCCAGATGGGTATGTGAAAAGTGGTGGGGGGCCATAACGATTTCTCCAGTGATGCATGAGGCATTTTACAAGTTTTATATATACGCCTACTATAGCGCTAAACTAATCCCTGACGCTGACCAGAACGTGACAATTAGCTGACATCGCCCCGCGAATCCTGACCGAAGCTGACCAGCCAACATTTTTCGCTTTGCGCGTGCCGTGCTAGAATGGGGAGGCGTTGGTTAGTGAGCAGAGGAAACCTACTATGGGTGGTGGATTTTGCGACAAACACGGACCGTATGACCCGCCGCACCGCACCTGTCCATTTTGCGCGCGGGAAGAAGCCGAACGCCGCGCCTATGGCCCGCCTGACTTATCCAGTCCGGCGGCGACGCGACCAGCAGGCAAACCGTTACCGCCGCCTGATCCGGCACAAGCTGATGTCGATCAGCCGGATTTTGTACGCCAGACGGTTGAGCATTATCCCGGTGATGCCGCAGCCGGTCCCGGTATTGAGTTTGATAGTGAACCGGATAGCGCACCTGATCCCGCCGCCAGCGATCAAGCCTATGACGCCAGCCCGCCCACCAAAGATGACATCACGCAGGTTGCGCCGAGTCATCTGCTCCGTGAAAATGTGTTTGAGGAACCCTCGTGGATCGAGGGTGAGCCGGAACCGTTGGGCTGGATGATCGTGCGCTGGCCCGCCGACCAGCGCGGGCAGATTTTGCCGGTACGCGCCAATCAGATCATCGGGCGGCAGGGGGATGTGCAGTGGCGTGATCCGCGCTTATCGCGCCAGCACGCGCGCTTTACGTTCGAACCCGCCGACCACGATCCCGACGCTGGCCCGGTCTTTCACATCTGGCCGTTTGGCCCGACCAATCCGGTAGCCGTGAACGGGCAGCCGATTCGGGGCGCGACACCGGTTTATGAAAATGACGAGATTCAGTTAGGGGATACGCTGTTTATTTTCAAAACGCTGCTGGATTGATTCAAGTTGTAAGTTGTAGGTTATTAGTTCGCCCTGGGCCGACACGCTGGTCAGCCCCTACATGGAGCGCATTTGTATTGTTTTCGCTCTAAGAACTGAAAACTTACAACTGAAAACTTTTAACTTTATAAGTTCTTGCGGAGGGATTATCGTGCGTGGGGGTAGTGCCTATACCTGGGTATTTTTTCTGGTATTTGGGTGGTCGATTGCCATCGGGATTGCCGAGTTTCTGGCAACACAGTTAGGGTTTCCCTACACCTGGACAACACCGCTCGCTGTCGTCATGATGGGCGCAGTTTTGTTCTTAGTGTATCGCGGCTACTCGGTTCATGCGTGGCTGCTGGCGGCCTGTCTCGCATTCATTCTGATCGCGGGCGTGGCGGTGCTGCGCGCCGTGACCGTATCCGAACCGAATATCCCGGATATGTATCTAACCGAATTCGAAACCAATGCGGATCGTGCGAGTGAGTTTTGGGATTATGGGTATGGTATGGATTTCACCGTCGAATATGACGCGGAGCGCACGTCGTATCTGATCTGGTCGTATGCGTATGGCGGGGTTGATTACCCGACCCCGCTGGTGGTTGAGTTTCCGCCCTTCACAGCAGCCGGTGGGCAATGGGCGTTTGTGTCAGGATCGCTGCGTTTACGCGGCGCAGTAGCAGGCACATTCACCGCCTCGCCCGAAGATCAAACCCGGCGACTCGATACGGTGCTGTTTGAGGCGGACAGCGAACAAATGATCACCAAGCCGATCATGCAGCTCCAGGTCCCCTTACCCGGCACTGACACGCGCGATCCGGTGCGGGCCACCGCCACGATGGAGATCGCGTATGCGCTGGCCGATGGCAGCACCGAGACAACAACGCTGACCCGTGATTTTGAGATCATTGTTGCGAGCCTGGATTATTATTATACGTATTATGATCGCTACCAGAACTGGGAAAACAGCCGCCGCGTAACCAATCCCTCGTTGTTGATCGCGCTCGCGGTGGGCAGCGTGATCGCGGCGGGCGCGAGTATTTACCTCTGGCGCACAGGTGATTTGCGGGCGGGCGCGAATGCGTCCGGCTTGCAGATGGTGATCCGGCGCTTGAGCGGCGCGCAGCAGCTTGGCGCAGAGGTA
>JAFGJA010000469.1 GCA_016929355.1 Anaerolineae bacterium
CGGGCGGGGTACTGGGATACAAATGCTATCGCGGACGAGTGGCACATGTATCTCAAGTCATATTTTCGGCAGGGCGGCGAGCAGCGTTTGCAACCCATATTTTTGCCATTTCTCGCTAACGCCACTACCGGTGATACGCTCTGGGGATCGCTTGTGGCGCGCTACCGGCAGACCTTTCGCCATGCCTGGGGCGCGAAGGAAATCAGTTATGCGGTTGATCAATTCATGCAGCGCTCACGGATGCCGTTCGGCCCAACTGTGACCTTAATATCGCGGGTGGCGCATGATAATATATTGGCGGGAGCAGGGTGGGCGCTGCTCTTTTTCGGGGCGCAAATGCCGATGCTGCTCAATTCCACCTGGACACGCGCGCACCTGCTCACTGCCCCGTTTTTGCTGCTCAATGCCTCACTGGGCGTGATTACCTTGCTCACGCTGATCTTTTGGATCATAGATCAACGCATTCGCCCATCCCATCCCGATCACTGGACACCCCCAAAAAAACGGCACATCCAACTCATCGAAGTAGCGAGTCTGGTTTTGGTCGCTGTGGTCACGGTGATCTGCGTGGCGCTGCCCGTGTTACATTCACAGACGTGGCTCATGCTCGGCAAATCGATCCGGTTTCGCGTCACAGCTAAGACGTAATCTAACTGCACAAAAAAGAATCCATATACCAAATTGGCATCATGGATTCTCTGGCTATTATGTCACGGTGATGATTACTGTGCCGCCGGAATAATCAACTCCTGCCCCGGTTGTAACACATCAGGGTTTACCAAACCGTTAATCTCGATGATGGCGTAGGGATCAACCCCATACAGACGCCCGATGGAAAAGATCGTTTCGCCTGATGCAACCACATGAATGATCTGCTCGCCGGGCGCAGGGGTAGCAGTAGGTTGTGTATCATCCCCCGTTTCATCGGCCATCGTGGTCGGTTCGGGGGTCGGCTCACCAAACGAACACCCCGGAATATGAAGTTCCCAACCAATCTGGAGCATGGTGTCTTGCCCCGCCCAGAGAATGTCTGTATTTCCCGCCACCAGATCAGCCAGTAACACGCCATTATTTTGGGCAATGGAATAGAGCGTATCGCTAGGTTGGACGACATGGATACAGGGATTGTCCTCTACCGGAATTGGCGTGGGGGTGGGCAAATTGTCGGGATCAAGGGTTGGCGGCGGCGTATTGGAGGCTTGAATATCGCTCAAACCCGGTGTTTCGATCACCGGACCAGCCGGAGTCGGCGATTCGGCAATCGCCGGGGTGAAACTCGGCGCGATCTGCATTGGGGTATTGGTCGCTGCTGGTTGGAGATTATCTGCCTGATTCGCGGGTGGCAGATCGGTGGAAACGGCTTGCGTTGGGTCTATCGTGTCACCACTCGGCGCACTGACCGAATCGCCATTAGCCGGTGTGGTCGTTGGGACCAGCGATGGAATAGCGGTGCGCGTAGGGGTAACAAGTAAGGGGGTTGGCGTGGGCAAGACGACTTGAGTCGGTGTGACTGGCGCAATATCCGTTAAATTGACCTGATTCGAGGTCGGCTGCATATTGTCACCCGCATCTTTATAACATGCGGATAACCCAATTGTGACCAAAAGCAAAACAATGATTAACGTTAAACGGTTTCGCCACATAACCCAATCTCCGCGTTTTTTCTCACCAAGACGCCACTCATCACCAGCATACACCGAAGCCGGAGTTTAGACAATTAAAAAAAGTAGGGCTATTGGTAGCTGCCGGTGTACAATTAACACCGACCCTGGGCGAGTAAGGGGAGTTATGGTACACTTCCCTGGCTCCCATCACGGGTCTTCAAACTCGATCTGACAACAAATAGTGAGTGAAAACAACACAATGGAAGATTTGCTCCATTTCGATCTCGAAGAACTCATCAAAACCGTTGGTTTGCTCGGTGTCTATGCTATCATTTTCGCCGAATCCGGCTTGTTGATTGGCTTTTTCCTACCAGGTGACAGCCTGTTATTCACGGCGGGGTTCCTCGCTTCGCAGGGTTTTTTGAACTTCCCGGCCTTAGCCATCGGTTGTTTTGTGGCAGCGGTGGCTGGTGATACCGTCGGCTATTGGTTTGGGCACAAGGTCGGACGAAGTTTGTTTAACCGCGAAGATTCGAGACTCTTCAAGAAAAAGTACCTTATTCAAGCCGAGGGACTCTATCACCATCACGGGGGCAAAATCATCGTCATTGCCCGCTTTATGCCTATTGTGCGCACCTTTGCTCCTATTGTGGCCGGGATGGGTACGATGCATTACCCTCGTTTCCTCTCTTATAATGCTGTCGGGGGATTCCTTTGGGGAGTTGGGGTAAGCAGCGCTGGCTACTTTTTGGGCAAATCGATTCCTAACGTTGACAGATATTTGCTGCCAATCATTTTCCTAATTGTGGTTATTTCTGTTTTGCCGCCAGCGACCCATGTATTGCGTGACTATCTCAAAGAACGCAAAGCCAAGCAGGAAATGGCCGCCACCGAACCCGATCCCGAATTGAGCTAACGCACTTTTTCGGCTGACCATCACGCGCCGCCAATCGATCCAGGATATACGGTGATCTCATTGGCGGCGTTTTGACTCCGGTTGGTAAGCCGAGTATAGTTTTGGTGAATGTTTGGCGTTTTTCAGAGAGATAGAGTCAGCATGTCATTTATGGCCGGGCGCAAACAACAACCCAATCCTGATAACGATCAAACCGCCGCGAATCCCGCCAGCAGTGGCGCGCGCCAGCCAATGGGCTTCGAAACGATTCTGGGCGAATCCGCGACACTGAAAGGTGAATTGCGCAGCCAGGGCAATACACGGTTGGATGGCACATTTGAAGGTACGCTCGAAATTGATGGCAATGTTTTGGTAGGTGAAACGGGCAAAATCACCGCCGACATTAACGCGAAAAACATCTCAATTGCCGGAGCGGTGCGGGGTAATGTGAGCGGTAAAAAGGTGCAGTTGTTACGCACCGCGCGCGTATGGGGCGACATCAGCGCGGCAGCGATTTCGACGGAAGAAGGCGCATTTATCGACGGCAAAATCACGATGGTGAGCCACGAAGCTGCCCAGCCCTTTGATCCCGCCACGCTGCCACCGCCAAACAAAATATCCTAGTCTGTTGGCAACATAATTTTAAGACGTGCTTTGCTGGCATAGCGAACTTAATGATATAATCGAAAAGAGTTGTACGTCGTCGTTTTCTGGCATTGGTTAGGGATGGATTTATGATTAAAGTCCTTATTGATAGTATCCGGGTCAGTCTCATGTCCCAACTGCGTGTTGTGATTCTCAAAGACCCGCTCAGTGGGCGCTATTTGCCTATCTTTATCGGTCCGTGTGAGGCCGAAGCGATTGCGGTCAAATTGCAGAATGTCAGTGTGGAACGCCCCTTAACACACGATTTGTTGAAATCGATCCTCACCGAATTGGGGGGAACGGTGCAGCATATCGTGGTTAATGATTTGCGCCAGGATACATTTTATGCGCAAATTATTGTGGATCAGAACGGGCAAACGCTGACGATTGACTCGCGGCCCAGTGATGCTATCGCGCTATCGGTGCGGTTAGATGTGCCGATTTATGTGGCGCAGTCGGTGATGGACCGGGCTGGAATTACGCCTGATGAAGAGGTCGAAACCGATCTCCTATCGGTCACTGAGGAAACTGACAGTGAAGAGCGCTTGAGTCTCTTTGAGGACTTCGTCGAATCGCTAGACCTGGATGAATTGGACGACGAAGAAAATAACGATTAGCTTAAAATATTCGGACGATCAACCCATTTCGTAGCCAGTCATTAGCGTAGGGATCACAGGGCGGCAGCGCATTATAAGCCGCCTCATTTTACGCCTGGTGCTCATACCAACCAACCACAATCAACGGATAACTTATGGCTCAGGATTCATCTTCGCTTTCGCCGGATCGTATGGCTCCCCATAGTATCGAGGCCGAAGAAGCCGTACTTGGCTCGATTCTATTAAACCCGGATGCGCTGTTCGAAGTGGCATCATTTCTCAGCGCCGACGACTTTTTCATCGTGCGCAATGGCTGGGTCTGGGAAGCCATCATGCGCTTGCACGAGCGCAACGAAGAAATCGATAACGTGACAGTAGTCGAAGAACTGCGCCATCACGAACGCCTGGATGAAGCGGGCGGCCCGGCCTACATCACCTATCTGATCAACCATACCCCCTCCTCGATCTACACCGAAACGTATGGGCGCATTGTGGAACGCGCCGCGATTCGCCGCCGCATGTTAGAAGCGGCCAGCGAGATCGCGCGGTTGGCCCACGAAGAAAGCGCCAACATTGATGAGGTGATCGATCAGGCTGAGTCCGCAATGTTTCGCGTATCGGAGCAGCGCCAGCGTAAAGACCTCGTGGTCATGCATGATGCGGTGCTGGCATATTACAAACGGATCGAAGACCTGTACGGACGGGATGCCGCCTCCTTTGGTGTGCCCACCGGGTTTGATGACCTGGATCAACTGCTAGGCGGTTTCCAGCGCTCCGACCTGTTAATCGTCGCCAGTCGCCCCGGTATGGGCAAAACCTCGTGGCTGCTGAGTACCGCGCTTAACGCGGCGCGTAAGGGCGCGCGGGTGGCGATCTTCAGCCTGGAAATGAGCAACGAGCAGCTTGTACAGCGTATGGTGTCATCGGAAACCGGCATCAGCACCAATCGGTTACGCCTCGGCCAGCTTAACGAGCGGGAGTGGACGCTGTTTGTCGAAGCCACCGACAAACTCAGCCCGCTCCCGATCTATATGGACGATACCCCCGCCCTTTCGCCGCTCCAACTACGGACCAAGTGCCGCCGCCTTTACAGCGAACATGGCCTTGATCTGGTCATGGTCGATTATATGCAGTTGATGAACGCGGGAACCGGGCGCGCCAGCGAAAACCGTGTGCAGGAAATCAGCTTTATTTCGCGGCACATGAAACAGATGGCTCGTGAGTTGAACGTGCCAGTATTATCGGCGGCGCAGCTTTCGCGTGCGGTTGAACAGCGCCAGGATAAGCGCCCGCAGTTATCGGATTTGCGTGAATCGGGCTGTTTAGCAGGCGAGACATTGATCCATTTACCGGGAACTGGTGAGTATGTCCCGATTCGTGATCTGGCTGGTCACGCTGATTTTCAGGTATCGAGTCTGGATACAGATTCATGGAAACTCGACTCTGGCACAGTGACACACGCTTTTTGCACCGGGATCAAGCCTGTTTTCCGCCTGAAAACGCAGCTTGGGCGCACTATTCGCGCCACAGCCAATCATAAATTTTTGACGTTTGCGGGCTGGAAACGATTAGATGAACTTGTACCAGGGGATCGATTGGCCGTGCCCCATACACCAGATTATGCGTTGCGGGGTTTGGTGCGTTGGGACCGCATCGCCGCCATCGAACCGGATGGCGAATCGGATGTGTACGATCTGACTGTGCCGGGGCCGCACAATTTTGTGGCAAATAATATCATCGTCCACAATAGCATCGAGCAAGACGCGGACGTAGTGATGTTCATCTACCGCGACGAGGTGTATAACGAGAACACCGAACGCCCCAATCAGGCCGATATTATCGTCGCCAAACATCGTAATGGGCCAACAGACACGGTGACGCTCTTTTTCCGCAAGGAACTCACCCAATTCTCGAATCTGGCAAAAACGGAAGTTGATTATGCGGGATACTAATTATGCCAGCGTTTAAGGGATTCCAACCGGGCAAACAGCATACAACGCGCGTGCCGAACCAGTTTTTCAGCGACCTGTTACCCACGATTGACAATCTGGTCGAACTGAAACTGACGCTGTATTGTTTCTGGGCGCTGCAACAGCAGGAAGGCGCTTACCGCTATGTGATTCGGCGCGAGGTGCTGGCGGATACGGTGTTTCTGTCAGGGATCGATGCCAACTCGAATCACGCGGCTGAACAGATCAACGCGGCCTTTGTACAAGCCGTTGAACGCGGCACACTGCTCCAGGCAACGGTTGACGGGGTGAGCGGTCCCGACGAGTTATACTTCATGAACACCGCGCAGGGACGTAATGCGATCCAGGCAATTGCCGATGGGCGGTTTGAATATGGCGGGCGCGATTGCCCGGTGGCGTTGATCGTGGATCGCCCCAATATTTTCACGCTGTACGAGCAAAATATCGGTCCCCTCACACCCATGATCGGTGAAGAACTCAAAGATGCGGAAAACGAGTATCCGGCAGCGTGGATTCAAGAGGCAATCCAGATCGCGGTAGAGCGCAATACGCGCAATTGGCGGTATATTCTTGGTATACTGAAACGTTGGCAGGCAGAAGGAAAAAACGATGGTGGAACCACTCAGCAATCATCTCAGGCGGACCGCTACCGGTATATCACAGGAGCAGACTCAGACATCATCAAATACTAATGGGGCAGAACCAAACGATTCTACGTCAACCATTGATCATATTGCCGCCGAGAATTGCCCGGTCTGTCAGGGCATGGGGTTTGTGACTCGCCGCGTGCCGGTGGGTCATCCCGATTTTGGGAAAGCGTTTCCCTGCACATGCCAACATAACGCCATCGAGAATCGCCGCTTGGCACAATTACGCGCGCGCAGCAATTTGGATATTGTCGCAGATAAAACGTTCAAATCGTTTCATCTCGATGGGCGACATTTATCTGAGCAAAATCAATTGACTATTTTGCGGCGTTGTTATGGTGAAGCTCTCGAATATGCTGAAAACCCTAACGGACAATATCCTTGGATTTTGTTTCATGGAAACTACGGTAGTGGTAAAACTCATCTGGCGGTAGCTATTGCCAATCACAGGTTGGAGCAAAGCGATCCAGTGTTATTTATGACAGTGCCTGATTTGCTTGATCATTTACGTGCAACTTATGGTCCAGCATCTAATATACAATACGATGATTTATTTGAGCGTGTTCGCAATGCCCCGTTATTAGTATTGGATGATCTTGGTACTGAGAGCGCAACACCCTGGGCACAAGAAAAATTATTTCAGTTGATCAATCATCGTTATTTGCACAAATTATCAACTGTCATTACGACCAATGTCGATTTAGATCGCCTCGATCCGCGTATTCGAAGTCGGTTACTTGATCAAAATTTAACGATCCAAGTTTCGATGGATTTGCCTGATTATCGTCAGGCAGGAAAAATAATACTTGAACAGTCTATTTTTGATAATCTTCAACTATATTCTGATATGCGGTTTGATACATTTGATTTCCGGCAAAATACATTACCAGAAAAAGAAAGACGTAATTTATGGGAAGCTCATCAATTTGCACATAGCTATGCAGAAAATCCACATGACTGGCTATTATTTACCGGTCAACGTGGCTGTGGAAAAACGCATTTGGCCGCCGCAATTGCGAATCATCGTCAGGCAATGGGCCAAGATGTAATCATAGTCATGGTGCCAGATTTATTAGATTACCTGCGTGCGACATTTAGCCCAACAAGTGATGTAACATTTTCACGCCGTTTCTATGAAATCCGTGAAATTCCTTTGCTGATTCTTGATGACTTAAATCTGTCCAATGCATCACCCTGGGCGCGCGAGAAAATTCATCAACTCGTTAATCATCGTTACTTAGCAAAATTGCCAACTGTTTTTACTACGACCCAGTCTTTCGAAGAACTTGATCCGCTACTCCATAGCAGGTTGTCTGATACACAACATTGTACAATATTCGCTATCCTGGCCCCAGACTATCGTGGTGGGTATATTCCCCGCTCCCGCTCCCGCTAGAACGCGATAACGCCCGGCATACGGTCAACCGGGCGTTTGGATGTTTATGGTGTTTAATCGTGCGCCTGTAAAATCGTGACGGTCTGCGCCGGAACCGAATCGGGCCGAATCGAGCCTAATCGAGCCTACTGCGTGCGCTCGCCCAGGCGGCGCTCCGTGCCCGCGATCAAGCGCGCAATGTTGGCACGATGCCGCACGAAGACCATCCAACCAACCAGCAAATAGAGAATATTGATCGGTTCCAAAAATCCGATCAGCACCAGGATCACAAACCCGATCCCCGCGACAGTGACAGCCGTTAACACACCGAGCGAGACATAGCGCGTGAGCAGCACCATCAACGCTGCCACCGCCAACACCAGCGCTAACAACAACGTCGGAGCCAGCAAAATAAACGTGCCGCTCGCCGTTGCCGCGCCTTTACCGCCGCGAATACTGCCCGTGATCAGCGTGGCGATAAACGACCAGTTATGCCCGGTCACAGCCGCAATCGCCGCCAACACCCCGGCAGCCGCGTGATAATCATCAGCGACCAACCAGCGTGCTAACACAATAGCGAATGCACCTTTTGCGCCATCAATTAACCACACCAATCCGCCATATTGCCAGCCCATCGCGCGAATCACGTTGGTGGCTCCCATGTTGCCACTGCCAACCGCGAAAATATCAATGCCTTTGATCCGCGCAATCAGGTACGCTGTGGGGAATGACCCGATTACATAGCCCAACATAAAAATGAAAATGATCACCTCAGGTCGCATGATGTATCCTCAACTGTGGTTAATATGCTCGATTGTACCATCAAAAACACCCTTATCATCCATTCGATACGCACAAAACGCAAACAAATAGTATGATGCGTGACTTGCCAAGAAAGTTTCTTACCAGTACAACTAATGTATAATGCTCCCTAGAGGCTATTTAACTGGCTGAATTAAAGAGGTATCTACCGTGAGTGAATCTGCCGAAGACCCTAAAATTGTTGTTGTCGATGATGATCCCGAAATTCTCAAGCTGATCACCATGTTACTACGTCGGATTGGAGCCACAACTAACGCCTTCCATAGCGGGCAGGAGGCATTAGATTATTTGGCCGAAAATACCCCTGACCTGATCATCCTCGACTTGATGATGCCTGAAGTGGATGGATTTGATGTACTGCGCCATGTGCGTCGTCAAATCCGATTTAATCGAGTCCCTGTCCTCATCCTCTCCGCCAAAACGGATCCCAATAGTATTCGTGAGGGGCTAGAATTGGGGGCAGATGGCTACGTGACCAAACCGTATATTGCTAACACACTCATTGATCGTGTTCGATTATTGTTGGATTCGGAACGCCAAGTCAAGCCCCAAGATTCGCCTGGTGCGGGCTGAGTGCATTCTTTGGTTTGTTAAACTACAGCCCGCCTCGATTTGTGGCGGGCTTCTTTTTTGTTAGAATTGCGCTGGTTTGTGCAGAGTCCCAATTGCTGTTAAGCTGAACAGCGTTCAGAATATTGTCCTGCCCTATCGTTGAGTGAGGTCAGAAGGTATGCGTAAGCATTTGCGTTGGAGCCTGGGAATATTGACCGGTTGGTTGCTGCTGCTCAGTTTGACAGCGTGTGATCAGGTGGTGACGGAAACGCCATCGCCCCATTCGCAAAACGATGCAGTCCTCAGCGTGCCCACGCGCACTTTGGGGCCAATTGTGTCCTTCACGCCGCGCTTTACGGCAACGCCGGTCCCTAGCATCACCTTCACACCGTCGCATACGCCTTCCCCAACGTTTACCACAGTACCCCCGACGGTGACATCGACGCCAACTCCCACCCTCACACCCACCATCTCCGGCGTGATTCGTTCCGTTGAAAACGTGAATCTACGCGAGGGGCCGGGCACAACCTATGATATTGTGGAGATCGCCCCGCCCGGTACGGATTTGGGGGTGTTAGGCATCCAAACCGACGCGCAGGATAACGTGTGGTACAAAATCGCGCTCACCGATGAGGATGGCGACATTCAAACAGCCTGGGTCATTGCCTCACTGGTAGACACCGATTTCGAAGACATCATCGGACAAGAGGCCACACCCCCGCCGGATACTCCCGCCGCTACGACTGATCCCAATATCACGCCATCGCCCACACCAACCTCGGAACCCAATCGCGTGGATATTCTGGCGTATTGCCACAAAGAAGGTGTGACACCGCCCAGCCCATCCACCACTGATAATGTCTATATCCAATGGTGGTGGTGGGTGCTGTACGATACGGACTATATGGACGAGCACCTCGCCAATGCCAATTATGAGGTGCGGCTGGATGGGGAACTGCTCGACAATTGGGAGCGCTATGCCACCGATCTCATGCTGAAAAATGACCGCTATTTCATCTATTGGTACTATCCCGTCGGCCAGCTTGATACCGGTGAGCATGAGATTGAATTTCGTCTGACCTGGGAGGAAGCAGTTTTTGATGGTGTTGACAACTATGGTCCCGGCACGACTCATGAAACTGATGAAGGGAACTGTACCTTTACCGTAACTGAACCATGACTGCTTCTCAGATTTTTGCTTTTGCGTCCAACAGCCTTGCGCTGATCCTGACATTGGGCATGATTCAATGGCTGGTCTTGCGGCGCGGTTGGCGCACGGCTACCGGTTGGGCTTTATTACAATTCCTGTTGAGTCTGGTCGTGCTGCAAAGTGCGCGTTTGCTCATGTTAGTAAGTGTGTTGGCCGATTATCCCCCGATGATCGTTGAAGGTACGGCCAATCTAACGCTCATGAGTCTGTTCGGAGTCGCGCTGACTGGATTCTCCCTGCTCCTTCATGCGGGCAATACGATGAAAGCCGCCTGGCAGGTCGCCAACCGCGCCGGTGTCACCGGTCTGATCGCCTTGTTGCCCGGCTTATGGTATTTTGACCTGCTCCAATTTCCGGCAGCGCTGGATGATTCAATCTTAGGTCATGCGTATACAACCTATGGCAGCGTAGTTGCCGGACTTTGTACATTTTACTTGATCTTGACACTGATTGCGGCGTGGCGTTTCTGGCGGCAGATCGATGCGCCGACGCTCGTGGTGGGGGTAGCAGGACTGGCCCTCATCCAATTAGCGGAACTGGGCCTTGCGCCTCTGCGCGATCTGGGCTTGTCGGGCGCGCTGGGCGGGCTTGCCAGTCTCATGTTTGTGTATTTCTTTATGGCCCAATGGGAAATCGATCCGTATACGTCCCAGGCGTCATGGTTGACTATTGCGCGCCGCATTGCCGATATTTTGACCATCAACCAACCCCTGCCTGACACCTTAGCGCATTTGGCCGAACAAATTCGGCATTTGGTGCGCTGTGATTCGGTGGTTGTTTTAATCGCCATTAGCACGGAACGACTGGAAGTGATCGCAGCAGTTGATGGTGGACCCGCAACGGATAATCCGTTGAAGTCCATTGTGGGGCGGCAAATTCGCCAGGGGGAAGGGTTAGCCGGACGTGTGATGCAAACGCTTTACCCCATGCGCGTCGACAATTATCACATCTGGAATGGACATTCTCCCGATTTTGACGACTTGCCGATTTATGCCAGCATGAGCGTACCGTTGTTATTCGATGGCAGTTTGGTTGGCGTGATCAATGCCAGCGAAACATCACCGGGCCGCACATTCACGGATCGTGATCAACGTATGTTGGAACTGCTTGCGCCGCAAATGGCGGTGATAATCGTGACTAACCAACTGAATGCAGACCTTTACACAACATCCGCTTATCTCCAGGCTGTTCTTGAACATACCACCGTTGCCCTGTTAATATTTGATGCGGTGGGACTATTGCGGCAAGCGAACCCGTTGGCGCAGCGTTATCTGCGACTGTGGTTTGGCGACCACCGGCCATCAGCTATCGAATTCGCTGCCCAAGCAGACGATACGCAGTTCACCGAAGCGTTGGTGCAATGGGCCGTTAGATCGAGGCCGGTGCAAATGCTGGAAACAACGTATCCATCGCTGGGACCATTACATATCGAGATCCAACCGATTGTGACCGAACACACCGGACAATCTGATTTATTAGTTTTGATGCGGCCTGCATCTGATCTTTCGCCTGAATGAGAGTTAACATATTATAGTTGTAAGCTGTGAGGAACCTGAGAGGGTTGTATGAGCACACCAAAATGGGCTGCGCTAACCGAAAAATTAACTAATGATCCTGATCCATCAGTACGCCGCAAAGCGTGCCAGCGTCTAGTTGCCACGCGCGATCCTGAAGCGATTCCATTGTTGCGCAAAGTGTATCTGGAAGATCAGGACGAGCATGTGCGTGAAGCCGCACAAAATGGGCTGGCGCGGTTTAAAGCGCGGCAAACAGGGCAGAGTGTGCGGCAGTTCCCGCTCAGTGATCGGGTGTTAACGATGATCCTCGGCGCGCTAACCCTTGTCTTTACGATCACTCTGGGGCTTAACATTGTGGGCATGTTGGGCAATGACGACGATGACGGTCCCAGTGATGAGCCGGTTGAGGTGTTCAATCCCACAGATCGTAATGTATTGGTTGGGCAAATTCAAGAACGGTTACAAGAGGCGCAAACGCTGGTCGGGGTATTAGCGCAACTGCAAAGTGATCCCAATAATATGACCTGCGATCCGGCCAATCAAGTGCCGTTACCGCTCGCGTTTTCTGAAATGGACCAGAAAACCTATCCCGACTTGGCCCTGCTTGCGAACAAATTTGATGCTTCGTTGAATTCACTCACTGCCTCATTGGTCTTGCTCAATCAAGCGTGTACTGATCCGAATGTACGCACAGCCAAAGTCATCGAAGCGGGTTCCTGGCTGGAACAGGCTAATCTCCAGCTTATCGAGGTGGAGTCCCTGCTGCAAAACGCGATCATCAATCCGGCGGCCACCGTCGGCCCGACCATCACACCTTTACCCTCCCGGACGCCGATCCCGACGGTAACAAATACCGCCGAACCACCGACTATCACGCCGACAGCAACGGCCACGCCATTAGAAAGCAGCACCCCGACAGCCACTTCGACACCGGAAGCCAGCGCTACCCCACTGCCCACGCCAACAGCTACCGCCACCCTGCCGTTCCCGACCAATCTGGATTACACTACCGTGCTGCGTGATCTCTCGACGCGCTATGCAGTGATGAGCGATTTAAAGAGTCCCTATGGCATCGGCATACTGGATCAGTGGCAGAATATCCAGACAAATAGTGAAGCCCCAACTAATTGTGAAACGCTGCAAGCTTGGCCCGAAGTGTACAGCTTGCCGCCGAATCAACTGACTATTCTCAATGATCCAACAGTGGATGATCCGATGTTAAAGCAAGCGATTCAATTGCAGGTGGAAGGGATGGCGCTGGCTTTGAAAGCGCGCGAAGCCTTTGAACGCGATTGTCCGCTTGGTGTGCTGGCTGACTCTGCCGAAGATGGCATCACCTGGGCACAGGGGGCATGGGATAAGTTCAATACATCGCGCCAATACGTTGATCTGATCCGCGCCCGGCTGGAATCTGAAGCCGCCAAGACAGAAGAATAAAAAACAGCGTAAATGACCGTAATTTTAAAACAAGCGGCTAGCTTTATGAGACACATCATCGCAGCCTTACTCATGATCAGCGCCCTCCTGCCCGGCAGTGTTTCGCGCACGGCGGCGCAGGAGAGCGCTCAACCCACTACCGGCGGCACAACGGTCCATGTCGTGCAGCGTGATGAAACGCTGTACCGGATCGCGCTCCGCTATGGGACCACTATCGACGCGATTGCCGAGGCGAATGGGATTGCCGACCCGCGTTATATCGCGGTGGGGCAGCGTTTGCTGATTCCCAATGCGCAATTCAATGCCCCCGGCGCGCTGATCACCCATCAGGTCATGCCGGGCGAGTCGGTCATTCGACTGGCAGCAGCTTACCAAACAACCGTAGATCAGATCGCCAGCGCCAATTACATCACGAATCCGGCGCTGATTTATGCTGGGCAAGACCTCATGATCAGCCAGGGCGCAGCAGAAACGGCTGATGCGCGTATTCTATACCGGGTCCAATCCGGCGAAACGCTGCCCACCATTGCCGTAAAATACAACGTCCGGCTGAACAAATTGCTGACCGCTAATAATATCACGCTCACCACGCCGGTTTTCCCAAATCAGCGCCTCTGGATTCCACGCGCGGCGGCGGACTCAGATGCCACAGATTTGCCGCTCCCGCTCACAAGCTATGCCATCGCGCCGATTCCCGCCGTGCAGGGCCAAACGATCAGCATCCACATCACCACCACCGGCCCGGCGACGTTATCCGGTACGTTTATGGGCTATCCCGTCCAGTTTATAACGCAGGATGGCAACCAACATTTTGCCCTGTTCGGGATTCATGCCTTTGCCGCCAGTGGCATCTTTCCGATGCAGATCACGATCCTTGAACCGGACGGCACACAAACCGCGTTGACCGAGCGGGTGCGCGTCAATGATGGCGGGTATGGCACTGAAACGATTTCGCTGGATACCGAGCTAAACGATCTGCTCAATCCCCAAGTGACCGAACCGGAATGGGAACGAGTCGCTATGGTCATGAGCGCTTTCACCGCCCAGCGTTATTTTGATGGGTTGATGGGCCTCCCCTCAACCGGCGCGATCACCTCGCAGTTTGGCACGCGCCGCGCTTACAACGAGGGAACCCTTGACTCGTTTCATAGCGGGACGGATTTTGCCGGGGGACCAGGATCATCGGTAGTAGCTCCGGCGGCGGGCGTTGTCGTTTTAGCGGAAGAACTGCCGGTACGCGGCAATGCTACGATCATCGATCACGGCTGGGGGGTTGTGACCGGCTATTGGCATCAAACGGAAATCTACGTCAACGTCGGAGATGTCGTCACCGCCGGCCAAATTATCGGGACAGTCGGTTCTACCGGACGCTCTACCGGGCCGCATCTCCATTGGGAAATGTGGATCGGCGGCGTGCAGGTCGATCCGATGCAGTGGGTTCAACAACGTTTTCCCTGATCAGCCACCATAAGTTATTGTAAGTTCCCGTAAGACCATTTATCAGAAGGAATTGCACCATGTCATCATCAAACCACACCGAGCGCCCACCCATCATGCCAACGCGCGTCTATTCACGGGTGGAGGTTGCTGAAATCTTGAATGTGAGCTTGAGCACCGTTAAACGCTTGCTGGCCTCCGGGGAATTGCGATCCAGCCAGCCGCAGGGCTTGCGCCGTGTGTTTATCACCGGGCAGGCGATTCTAGACATGCTGGAAGAGAGCGAATCGCCTAAACCGGCAGAAGTTGTTAGCGAATGCGACTGAGTTTGTGACTGAACCTGTTTCAGTAGCCCAGGCTGGATCGGATCAACGAAGCCACCGCGACCAGCATGGTGATAAAGACGATAATGGTCGTGATCGCATCTTCGCCAAAGCTGATCACCCCAAAGACCAGCAAAGCGACGATGACCAGGACCAGTGTCGCCAGCAAGCAACCACAACGCCAAAGCCATTTGGAGAAAAAGCCAAAAATGCCGGGTAGATCATCCAACGCATCATTGCCCGGCAAAAGGTCGAATAATTTATCCATCGTTTTTTCTCCTTGAACTAGCTGGTGCGGCGCATTTAACTGGCGGAATCGCCAGTTTGAATGACTTCGTAATCGTGGGTTAGCTCGACTGCGGCTTTGAGCGTGGCATGAACAGAGCAGTATTTTTCATGTGAGAGATGAATCGCTTTGGCTACGTCCCGCTCAGAAAGACCCTCACCCACCACCGCATAATGCAAGTGAATCTTGGTAAAAACCCAAGGGGGGTCTTGCTGCTGTTCACCTTCCACATTTACCTGGAGATGATGCAGATTTTTACGTTTCTTGGTCAGGATATTCACCACATCATACGCCGAACAACTCGCCAGCGACACCAGCAGCAGATCGCTCGGTTTCATACCAGTGTCGTTTTCTTCGTCCTGCGATGAGATCACAACGGAATGTTTAGAAGTATCAGTGCCAACAAACTGCTTGTTCTGAACCCACGTAACGGTTGCTTTACCCATTTCAATCCTTTGCCCATGTGCAATATCATAAACTCTACCCAAAATTATAGGCCAAACGCCGACCTCTAACGAATTTCTGTTAGAAACACAGCAAAATTCACGGTATGATCAACACAGATCGCGCAACCAGCCGCTTGTAGGCTGCATCTAACCGGGTATAACACACCAATCAACCAGACAATAAGGAATGACATCACATGTCTTTGATGGATCAAGATACCCAAAATCAGGTTCGCAATCTGCTGTCCGCAGTAACGTCACCTGTTACGCTGCGGATGTTTACCCAAGAGTTCGAATGTGGTTATTGCAAAGAAACGCGCCAGATCGCTGAAGAAGTCGCAGCATTGTCGGATAACGTTACCGTTGAAGTGGCCGATTTTGTGAAACACAAAGAATTGGCCGAATCGCTCAAGATCGACAAAATCCCGGCGATTGCGGTGCAAGGCGAAAATGGTCAGGATTACGGTATCCGTTTCTACGGCATTCCGTCCGGCTATGAATTCACATCACTGCTCGAATCGATTATTCTGGTTGGGACGGGCGCATTCGAACTGACGGAAAACACCCGCTCGTTTTTGGATAGCCTGGAAAACCCGCTGCATTTGCAGGTTTTCGTCACACCAACCTGCCCGTACTGTCCGCAAGCCGTTGTGCTGGCCCACATGCTGGCCTTCGCCTCGGACAAAGTGACGGCGGATATGGTGGAAGTGACCGAGTTCCCGCAGTTGGGCCAGCGTTATAATGTAATGGGTGTCCCGCGAACCGTGATCAATGATAACACCTACATTGAAGGCGCGGCACCGGAGCAGATGCTCCTTGAAAAACTAAAAGCCGCCGCCAAGCAAAATTAACGCTCAACGGTGGTTATAATGGCCGGGCTTGGCCGGTGTATTCAACCTGCGATCTGTTTTGAATACACCGGTCAGCACGGTTTAATCTGCATAACTAACACACTGTGTTAAGGAGAAACTATTCAGATGGCCGATATCAATATTGAACCACTTGGCGCTCGCGTCGTCATTCTCCCCATTGAGGGCGAATCCCAGACTCCCGGTGGCATCTTGCTGCCGGAAACCGCCAAAGAGAAACCCCAGCAGGGTATTATCAAGGCAGTGGGCAATGAAGACGACATGATGACCGATCTCAAGGTTGGGGACCGCGTGTTGTTCCCCAAGTACACCGGCACCGAGATCAAGTTCCAGGGCGAAACCTATTTGCTCATGGACGAAGACAGCGTGCTGGCGCGCATCAAATAAGCGTACCACCCACCAAGTAAGCCGTATTGCACGACAAAAGCCGAGGAATTTCCCCGGCTTTTTTATTTTTTGACAGATCACACAATTTTGTGCTTTCAGACACCCTTGCAGGATCGCAATTGTACCTTGTGAGCGGTTGCGGGGAATCGTACAATAAAAACACTACTATATTTAGCGAGTCATCAAAGGAAACTTTAGTATGTTACGTGCGCTTTTTTTAGGTTT
Source organism: Anaerolineae bacterium (assembly GCA_016929355.1). GTDB lineage: Bacteria > Chloroflexota > Anaerolineae > Aggregatilineales > Aggregatilineaceae > JAFGJA01. The sequence continues at coordinate 17,244 of JAFGJA010000469.1, forward strand.
ATCCGAAGCAAATTGGGCAAAAAGTTTAATCATGAAGATCGGCCCGGCGCGGCGCAGTGCGTTACGATTTGTGGCTGGCGATACTCTTGAGGATGCGATCAAGGCTGCACGCCGCCTCAATAAAAACGGCCTCGAAGTCACCCTGGATCACCTGGGCGAAAGTGTCACGGATGAGGCGAGCGCACGCAAAGCCGCGCAAGCCTACCATGACATGATCGGCGCGATTGCCGAAAGCGGCGTCCGCGCGACAGTTTCCCTCAAACTGACGCAGCTTGGCCTCGACATACGCGAAGACCTGTGTTTGGAACAGATGCGTGCCATTCTGAATCAGGCCCAAGCAACGGGCAACCACGTTACAATTGACATGGAAAGCACCGAACATACCGACGCCACACTGAAAGTTTTCCGCACCTTGCACGACGATTACGAGTATGACAACGTAGGCACGGTGATCCAGGCATATTTGTATCGCAGCGAGGCTGATATGCAAGCGCTCGCCAGTGAGGGCGCATTTGTGCGGTTGTGCAAAGGCGCGTATAAAGAACCGCCTGACCTCGCGTTTCCTGATAAGGCTGATGTTGACGCGAATTTTGTCAAACTCACCGAATTGTTTCTCGCGCCCGAAGCGCAGCAAGCCGGGGCGTATCTGGGCATTGCCACCCATGACGAAAACATGATCGATGCAGCTAAGCGTTATATCCAGGCGAACAACGTGCCGCCGGCGCATTTCGAGTTCCAGATGCTTTACGGCATCCGGGGCAAATTGCAGGAACAACTACGCGACGAGGGTTACAAGGTTCGCATTTATGTCGGTTATGGGACAGAATGGTATCCGTTTTTCATGCGGCGTCTGGCTGAACGGCCTGCGAATCTGTGGTTTATTCTGAGTAACTTTTTCCGACGATAATTTTGGACGTATGCTCCAACATAAGGACACATAATGGGCAAAATTCATGATGTTGTGATCAAAAAACTGGTGACATACAGCGATGATCGCGGCTATTTCCGCGAAGTGCTGCGCGACGACGATAACTTGATGACGCGCTTTGGACAGACCTCATTCACCAAAACGTATCCGGGTGTGATCAAAGCATTTCATTGGCACAAGAAACAGGATGATCTGTGGTATGTGGCCGATGGTATGGCGCGTGTAGTGCTGTACGATCAACGCGCAGACTCGCCCACACACGGCGAAACACAGGTAATCTACGCGGGCGAAGATAACCCGGTCCTGATCCTGATTCCGGTAGGCGTGGCGCATGGCTACCAGGTGATCGGAGTCAAGCCCGTGCTGCTGTTTTACCACACCACGCAGAGCTATAACCCGGCTGAACCAGACGAAGAACGCATTCCGTTTGATGATCCAACTATCGGCTTTGATTGGTCGATCAAAAACCGTTAAGGGGCCGTTATGACACTTAAGGGACGCGCCACAGCGCAAGCCACCGCCGCCTATGCTGAACGTTTAGGCGCGCAAACGGCCAATGGTCACTTCCGCACGACACCCGGCGGGTTGCAGGTGTCTTCGATTGGCCTGGGAACGTATCTCGGTGAACCGGATGATGCCACTGATGCGGCCTATCAAGCGGCGGTGGCGCAAGCATTGACAGCGGGATGTAATCACCTCGACACGGCGGTGAATTACCGCTACCAGCACAGCGAACGCGCGATTGGGGCAGCGCTGGCAGCAGCAATTGATCGCGGGGAAGTTGCGCGTGAGGAAATCGTAATCGCCACCAAAGGCGGTTTTGTGCCGTTTGATGGTGCGCGTCCGGCTGATCCTGGCAAGTGGATTTACCAGACGTATATCGAAACCGGATTGGCGCATCCCAACGATTTTGCAGCAAATTACCAGCACTGCCTCGCCCCGGATTTTTTGGATGCGATGATCGCTACCAGCCGTCGCAATCTCGGCGTGGAAACGCTCGACATCTACTATCTGCACAATCCCGAAACGCAGCGCATCAGCAACACGCGCGAAACGTTCCGGCGGCGCATGTTGGATGCCTTCGAGACACTCGAAGATGCGGTCAATCGCGGTGAAATTGGAGCTTATGGTGTAGCAACCTGGACCGCGTTCCGCAGTCCCCCGGACGCGCCGGATTATGTCTCATTAACCGAACTGACCGGGTTAGCGTTTGAGGTGGCCGGTGAGGGCAATCATTTTGCCTATGTGCAACTGCCCTATAACCTGATGATGACCGAAGCCTTCGCGCTGGAAAATCAGCAGGTCAGTGACGAATTTTTCAGCCCGATGGCGGCGGCGGCTGAACTCGGTCTAACCGTGATCACCAGTGCAGCGCTCAAACAGGGCACACTGGCGGGGCCGTTTATGGCGGAACTTGCGCCACATTTCCCCGAAGCAGCTACCGACGCGCAGCGCGCGATCCAGTTTGCGCGTTCGACGCCCGGTGTGACCTTGGCCCTGGTTGGGATGAGTCATGCGGATCACGTTGCGGAAAATCTGGCATTGGCGGGTATTTCTCCGGCGGATTCCGATACAATTCGCGGCCTATTTGCGAGCTAGCGTCTGCGCCCCGCCCCTGACAATCTGCGATTGTCTACGCATTTGCGCGCAAATGCGTACCGCGCAACGCGCGGAGGCGCGGGGCTTCCGTTGCGCGCGCGCAAAACACAAAACGGGGCCTCCCGCGTTGAGAGTGCCCCGTTTTTAGCTTCAAATTTGGTGTAGTGTGCGATTATTGCTGTGCCATCAGCAGTTGCATGTACTGTGCGCGTTCGAAACCAAACGCATCTTCGACATTCTTCTGGCTAACTTTGCCCCGGAATTCGTCCAGCGATTTGTAATCCTTTTCGTCCATCCAGGCTTGCAGTTCCATCAGCATGGTCGAGATGTAGGGCAGGCCATTATCCAGCAGCGCCGAAGCCGACTGTACCGCCGCCGCGCCCGCGAGAATCGCCTTCACGACATCTTTGCCACTGTGAATGCCCGTATTCAGAATCAGGTCCATCTCGGTGCGCCCATAGAGCAGCGCTACCCACCGCAACGGAACTTTCATTTCTTGCGAACTGCTGTAGCGCATATCGTTTACCAGCGATTCGGTATCAACATCAATATCCGGCTGCAAGAAGCGGTTGAACATCACCACGCCCTTCGCGCCAGCTTCGGCCAACCCCTTGACGACATTCGGCGTCGAGGTGTAGTAAGGGCTGAGTTTGACCGCCACCGGGATCGAAACTGCGTCAGTGACTTTCGCCACAATATCGATCAGCGCTTTTTCGAGGTCGCTACCAGGGACGTTGGGATCGGCAGCCACGATATAATAGTTAACTTCGAGGCCCGCAATGCCGGTCTCTTCTAACTGCTTGGCGTAATCCACCCAGGCCCCAGGCGAAACTGCGTTCAGACTGGCGAAGATCGGCATCTCAACGGCGCGGCGGGTCTTCTCAACCCACATCAAATGCTCGCGCGGGCCGGTATCTTCCATCGGCGGGTAAAATGACGAGTGAATCTCCGGCGAAATATTCGCGGCGCGTTCCAGAAAATCCTGCATGGTGGACTGATCGTACTGAATCTGCTCCTCAAACAGCGAACGGATCACCAATGCCCCAGCGCCAATTTCTTCTACTTTTTTAACTTTATCAACATAGTTCGAAATCGAACTGGCAGCGACCACAATCGGATTTTTGAGGGCTACGCCCATATAAGAGGTTGAAAGGTCAGCCATTGTAGCTCCTTAATCATGTTCATTTGAAAAGTAATACACGTTAGACTATACACCGAACATTCGACGTTTTCCAATGACAAAAATAGAAAGTGGGCGTGATGATAGGCATGATTTTTTTGATACAAGCCTCAAAAACTTGGCAGATCAATCATGATTGATGTATTATATATACAAGCCCACCCCCTATGGGGGGGGCATAGACCATCAGACGGAGTAATCATGGATGACCAAACCCGCGCTAACGCAGTGCATCGCCTGAAAAGTATCGCCGGACATGTCAACGGCATTGTGCGAATGCTCGAAGAAGATCGCTATTGCATCGACGTAATCAAGCAGATTCAGGCCACACAAATGGCCCTCTCGCGCGTCAGTGAAACGATTCTCGATGGACACTTGCGGACCTGTGTCACCACCGCCATTCAGGATGATGATCCAAGCGAACGTGAGCGCGTATTGAATGAGATCATCGAAGTCTTCCGTCATACCAGCTAATTCAAGGAGCTATTACCATGCCGAGCAAAACGTTTGAAGTCCCCAACATTTCCTGTGGTCATTGTGTGATGGCAGTCCAGAACGAAGTGAGCGAACTGACCGGTGTGAGCAAGGTTCAAGCGGATAAAGACACCAAAATGGTCACGGTGGAATGGGATACGCCTGCTACCTGGGACCAGATCAAAGCGGCGCTGACGGAGATCAATTACCCGCCCGCCGAAAACTAAACGCTACGACTAAACACCGTAAACGAAACGCCAAAATTGGCAAAGACTGAGGCACTATGGCCGACAAAACTCTAACGCTCTCCGTCACCGGCATGACCTGCGCCAACTGCGCGACCAATGTCGAGCGTAATGTGCGCAAGCTGGACGGGGTACAAGAAGCGAACGTCAATTTCGCCAGCGAGAAAGTCACGCTGACCTATGACAGTTCGCTGCTCAAAACGGATACGATTGTCGAACGCATCCGCAAAGCAGGGTATGACATCGCCCAACAAACCGTCGATCTGGCTGTGACTGGCATGGACTGCGTGAACTGCGCGGCCAATGTCGAGCGCGCGCTGCACAAGGTCGATGGTGTGTTGGCGGCGCATGTCAACTTCGCCAGCGAACACGCGCTGATCACCGCCGCCGCCGGAATTTCTCGCCAGGATTTGATCATGGCGGTGGAAAAAGCGGGGTATGGCGTGGTCCAGGCGGAAAACGAAGACGAACTCGAAGACGCAGAACAGGCGGCGCGTCAGGCAGAAATTCAGCACAATATCCAGCGCGTGCTGTTCGGCGCACTGTTCACGATCCCGCTCTTTATCCTGAGCATGTCCCGTGATTTTGGCTTGCTTGGGCATTGGTCACACGATGCCTGGGTGAATTTCCTGTTCTGGGCGATGGCGACACCGGTCCAGTTCTGGATCGGGCGCGACTTCTACACCAGTGGCTACAATTCCGTCCGCAGTGGCGCGGCCAATATGGACGTGCTGATCGCATTGGGATCGAGCGCGGCCTATTTTTACAGCATTCCGGTCACGTTAGGGCTATTGGACGGCCATGTTTACTTTGAAACATCGGCCACGATCATCACCCTGATCGCTACCGGCGGATTGCTCGAAACACTGGCGAAAGGTCGGACCAGCGCTGCGATCCGCGCCCTGATGGGTCTCCGCGCCAAAACTGCCCGCGTCGTGCGCGACGGTCAGGAACAAGACATCCCCGTTGAGCAAGTGCGCGTTGGTGATATGGTTATCGTCCGCCCCGGCGAAAAAATCCCGGTAGATGGCGTGATCATTGAGGGCCACAGCGCGGTTGACGAGAGCATGATCACGGGCGAGAGCTTGCCGGTGGATAAAATCCCCGGCGATGAAGTGGTCGGCGCGACGATCAACAAACAAGGGTTGCTCAAGTTTGAGGCGCAAAAGGTCGGGCGTGAAACCGCGCTGGCCCAGATCATCCGTTTGGTGGAACAGGCGCAGGGCAGCAAAGCGCCGATCCAACGATTAGCCGATCAAGTCTCCGCGATCTTTGTCCCGGCGGTGGTATCGATTGCCCTGCTCACTTTTGTTATCTGGCTGATTGGTACGGGCGAATTCACGCCCGCCCTGGTCCGTATGATCGCCGTGTTGGTCATCGCCTGCCCTTGTGCGATGGGACTCGCCACGCCCACCGCGATCATGGTCGGCATGGGCAAAGGCGCAGAAACCGGGATTCTGTTCAAAAACAGCGAATCGCTTGAACGCGCACAAAAACTCTCGGCGGCGGTACTGGATAAAACCGGCACGCTCACGCGCGGCGAACCGAGCGTAACTGATGTGGTGGTTAGCAACAACATCGGGTTAAACGAATCTGCCCTGCTGACGCTAGCCGCCAGCGCGGAACGCGGCAGCGAACACCCGCTCGGTGCAGCGATTGTCCGTGCGGCGAACGAACGCGCGTTAGCCCTCCACGATCCGTTGCAATTCGAAGCGATCACCGGACAGGGGGTGCGCGCTGAAGTGAATGGGCAGCAGATCATGGTCGGCAATCTGGCCCTGATGCGCGATCAAAATGTGCATCTCAACGGTCTGGAAGCCGAAGCGCTGCGCCTCCAAGCCGAAGCCAAAACCGCCATGTGGCTCGCGGTAGATGGTCAGGCAAGCGGCGTAATTGCGGTAGCCGACACGATCAAAGATGGGTCCGCCGAAGCAGTCCAACGCCTGCACGATCTCGGCTTGCAAGTGGTCATGATGACCGGGGACAATCAAGCGACGGCAGACGCGATTGCCGCCGCAGTGGGCATTGATCGCGTTTTTGCGGAAGTCAAACCGTCCGATAAGGCGAATTATGTCAAACAGTTGCAGGATGAAGGTTTTATCGTCGGTATGGTGGGCGACGGTATCAACGACGCGCCCGCGCTGGCCCAGGCTGATGTCGGGATCGCCATCGGGACAGGTACGGATGTGGCGATGGAAACCGCCGATGTGACATTGATGAGCGGCGATCTGCGCGGCGTCCCGCGTGCGATCACCCTCAGTAAACGCACCGTGCGCGGCATCAAGGAGAATCTGTTCTGGGCCTTCGCCTATAACGTGATCCTGATCCCGGTAGCGGCGGGTGTGCTGGCTCCGGTCAGCAGCGCGCCGGAAATGCTGCGCCACCTGCACCCGATTCTCGCAGCGATGGCGATGGCCTTGAGTGATGTATTCGTCATCGGCAACAGTTTGCGGTTGCGCAATGTAAAACTCGATTAGCATATTGGGCTGTCCCACAGATTAAACAGGAAAATTCCGCGCATGTCACATGCCGGAATTTTCCTTTTGATATACCATTGAGAGAAAACAACGATACGGAAGCGATCATGCTCAATCCCGGTGCTAACCCAATCACTGAACTCCCAACCGACTATCAGGAAGCGCGCTATATGAGCGTCAACGAGCGCGGCGTGTTGCTGTGGCTCAATATCCTCTCGCTGATCCCTATGCTCATCATGGGACTGCTGATTTTCGGCGTGCTGCTGGTCTATCACGAGGAACTCGGCGCGCCATTGGTCATCAATGCGCTGCCAGATAGTACCTCCTCAACCGTTGGCCTGATCCTTGTGTTACTCATTTTACCGCTACATGAATGGCTGCACGGCGTCGTGATCGCCCACTACGGGCACAAACCCCGCTATGGCATCAAACTTTTCGTGTTATTTGCCACCTCGGATGGCGCGCTGTTCCGGCGCAATGAATTTATCCGCATCGCGCTAGCCCCCCTGGTGATCATCACCCTGGTCGGCGGGGTAATCATGCTGTTTGCGCCGATGGGCCTTGCCACCTGGATCGCATTAGCGATCACGCTCAACGCGGCGGGCGCAATTGGCGATCTGTGGATGACCGGGATAGCGCTGCGCTATGATGCCAGCGCCCTGATCCGGGACGAAGAAGACAGTATGCGCATTTTCATCCGCTTGAGCGTGGTGTGATCCCCCTGTTTTGCCCCACTGTTTACCTCACATTATCCCAATTTTGGACACAAAACAGTTATAATGGGCAGCAGGTAATAGCTGTAGTCGAGGAATCAGTGCTTCATGCCGGATGAGATTCAAGTTGGAGATGTGGTGCAAATGCGCAAAACACACGCCTGCGGCGCGGATCGCTGGCGCGTGTACCGGGTGGGAGCTGATATGGGCGCACGGTGTTTAGGCTGCGGGCGGCGCATTATGCTGCCCCGGCGCAAATTTGAGCGGGCGGTCAAGCGTATTGTGCGAGATGCGAATGACTGAGCAGAGTTCAAAACGCAAGCATGTGGTGTTTCTCATGTCGGATACCGGGGCCGGACATCGCGCAGTAGCCAATGCGCTTCAAGCGGCAATGAATATCTGCTATCCGGGCGCATATTCATTCGAGATGGTAGACATCTACCGCCGCTATACGCCGGTTCCGTTCAAGTACATGCCGGAAATTTATCCCCCCTGGATCGATTACGCGAAACGCACCTGGGAATTCGGCTATAAATTTGTGAACACCCATCGCCGGGGCCGGCTGTTCATGGCCCTGATCAAACGGTGGTGGCAAGCGGGCAATCGCCGCTTTGTATCTGAGCATCCCGCCGACGTAGTTGTGAGCGTCCATGCCCTGTTTTCGCGTCCGATTATGCACGCCTTTCACCACACCACGCCATATCGCCCCCCATTCGTGACCGTGATCACCGATCTGGTTTCGACTCATGCTTTCTGGTATGAGCGCGATGTAGAGCGGTGTTTAGTCCCGACCCAGGCCGCTTATGATCGCGGGCGCGAATTCGGGCTGAATACCAAACAACTTCGCATCACCGGCTTGCCCATTCACCCGCAGTTTGTCGATAACCTGCTCGATAAACCCACTGCGCGGCAGAAATTGGGATTGCAGCTCGACTTACCCACCGTACTATTGATCGGCGGCGGGGAGGGCATGGGACCGGTTTTGCCCGTCGCGCAAGCCTTAAACGCACGCCACCTGCCCATCCAACTGATCGTGATCGCCGGGCGCAATGGCGTGCTCCAACGTCAACTAGAAGCGGTTGCTTGGCATCAACCCACGCAGATTCACCCCTTTGTGACCAATATGCCTGAATTCATGGCGGCGGCGGATATGCTCGTGA